>JANQJT010000180.1 GCA_028281485.1 Phycisphaeraceae bacterium | reverse complement strand
GGCGACACCGCGCTGGCCGATCTGGGCGGGCTCAGCCTCAACGAAACCTGGTCCAAGCACGTCGAAGACTTCGCCGTCCGCACCCAGCAAGCCGGGCTCGATCTGGCCGCCACCAAGACCGTCACCGAATCGCTCCGGTCTCAACGCGAAGCCGTCTCCGGCGTCAGCATCGACGAAGAAGCCATCAACCTCATCGCCTTTCAGCGCGCCTACCAGGGCTCCGCTCGCTTCCTCAACGTCGTCGACGAACTCATGCAAACACTCCTGACACTCGTGGGATAACAAAAACCGCTAAACCGTAATGTCCAGCATCCCCTCCAACCTCGCTCGCGTCTCAAGCGGCATGTCCGCCGCGCTGATGCTCAGCAACCTCCAGCAGAACAACATCGATCTGCTGAACATCCAGGAGCAGATATCCACCGGACAACGCGTCAACCGGCCCAGCGACGATGCCTCCGTCGTCGCACAGATCACCACCCTCCTGCGCGTCCTCGAACAGGACGACCAGACCCTCACCAACCTCACCCAGGCCGAGGCCACCATCAACACCACCGACCACGCCCTGTCCGACGTATCCAACCTCCTGCTCGAGGCCCAGACCATCGCCTCCAGCCAGGTCGGCATCGGCTCCGATCCCGTCACCCGCGCCAACCAGGCGCAGGTCATCGTCGCACAGATCGACGAGTTGCTCCGCGTGGCCAACCGCGAACTCAACGACATCCACCTGTTCGCCGGCGAATCGTCCAGCCAGACCCCCTTCGTCGATTTCGCCGGTGGCATACAGTACATCGGTTCACGCGACGACCTGGCGACCGACCTCGGACTCGGCAGCGGCGTCGCCGTCAACACCAACGGTGTCACCGCCTTCGGCGGTCTCAGCGCTCGCGTGCAATCCGCCATCGATCTCGACCCCGATCTCTACGCCACCACACGCCTCGTTGACATCAACGGCGCACGCGGGCTCGGCGTCACGCTCGGCTCCGTCACCGTCACCGTCGACGGCTCACCAACCGATGTCGACCTCACCGGCGCCGACACCATCGAAGACATCACCGATCGCATCTCCGACGCCATCGGTGTCGCCAACGGCGTGCTCCTGGTCATCGGCGACAGCTTCCAGCTCATCGCCAATCCCGGCCACACCGTCTCCATCACCGACATCGGCCAGGCCAACGTCGCCGCCGACCTCGGCATCGACATCGTCGCCGACGCCTCGGCCAGCGCCGTCCCCGTCCTCGTCGCCGGCACCGACGTCGATCCTCACGTCACCGAGCTCACACAAGTCGGTTCCATCACTGCGCCCTTCGACACCTTCAGCGGCATGACCGTCACCAACGGCTCGCTGTCCGGCGTCATCGATTTCACCGGTGCCGTCACCGTGCAGGAGATGATCAACATCGTCGACGCCGCCCAGCTCGGCATCCGACTGGAGATCAGCGAAGACAACAAGACCCTGCGTCTGGTCAACGAGATCTCCGGCACCGAGCTCAGCGTCGGTGAAAACGGCGGCACCACCGCCACCGACCTCGGGCTGCGCACCTTCGATACCACCACCGCGCTGGCCGAGCTCAACTTCGACAAGGGCATCAACACCGCCACCGGTAATGACCTCCGCATCCATCTGCACGACGGCTCGGACATCTACGTCGACCTCTCCGCGGCCGTCACCGTCGGCGACGTCATCACCGCCATCAACACCGCCGGCGGCGGCTCCGTCACCGCCGCCTTCGTCCCCACCGGCAACGGCATCCAGCTCACCGACGCCACCGTCGGCGCCGACGCCTTCGCCGTCTTCAACGAAGGCCAGTCCAACGCCGCCACCGACCTGGGCATCCGCGTCAACGCCGGCGCCGCCGCCACGCTCTCCGGCTCCGACGTCGCCAAGGTCCGCGTCGAAAGCGTCTTCACCCACCTGATGATGCTCCGCGACGGCCTGCTCAACGACGACGAGAAACTCATCACCGAGGCCGGCTCTCTCATCGCCTCCGACATCACCACCGTCGCCACCGCAAGAGCCAAGATGGGCGTCCGCGCCCAGCGCGTCAACAAACAGATCACACGCGTCCAGGAGCTGACCCTGCAGAACCAGTCGCTCCTCAGTGACGTCAGAGACATCGACCTGAATGAAGCGATCACACGCTTCACGCAGCTTCAACAACAGCTTCAGGCAAACCTGCTGGTCGGCCAGCAGAACCTCAGCCTGAGCCTGTTGGATTTCCTCAGGTAGCGCGTGCTGCCTACGGCGCTGGCGGACCGGCCGAACCGCCAACGCTGACGACAGGAGGTCGACCCCCGACGGTCGGGGGTGATCCAGGAAGGATCGGCCATGAAAGAATGGGGTGTACCCATGCAAGTGAACACGTCACGTTTCGGAACCGTGGAAGTGGACGACAACCGCGTCATCACTTTCGAAAAAGGGCTGCTGGGATTCTCGAAATACTCCCAGTTCGTCCTCATCCAACCCGCCGACGACAGCTACTTCTACTGGCTGCAGTCGACCGAGACACCGGAGCTCGCCTTCGTCGTCACCGACCCGGCCCTGTTTGTGCCCGATTACCGCGTGGCGATCAAGAACGAGCAGATGGACGAACTCGGTCTCGAGTCCATCGAAGACGCCCAGGTGCTCGTCATCGTCAACAAGCGCGGCCAGTCCCTCACCGGCAACCTCCAGGGCCCCCTCGTCGTCAACATCAACGGTTGCCGCGGCCAGCAGCTCGTCCTCGCCGACCGCCGCTACAACACCCGCACGCCCCTCATGGAACTCAACAACGCCAACGCCGCCACGGCCTGAAACCACGCGGTGCATAAGCACACCACAGGAGACACGTCGGTGAACGCCATCGACACCGACATCTACGGAACACTCATTCACGCGACGCAGGGACGCGTCGCGATCCGGATCCAGCGATCGGCCGCATCCGAGCGGTCCGAATGCGCAGGCCCAAGGAAGGAGCCAAGCCATGCTGGTGCTTTCGCGTCAACGAGACGAAACCATCATGATCGGCGACGACGTCGAGATCACCGTCGTCGATATACGCGGAGACAAGGTGAGACTCGGAATCACCGCGCCGCCGCACATCCCCGTGCATCGCAAGGAAGTCTACGAAGCGATCAAGCGCGAGAATCAACAGGCCTCACGCGTCGACCTGACCGACCTCAAGCAGGCCAACGAAGAACTGCGACGGAAAGATTCCGACGACTCGCAGAAGTCATAAATCGCGACCCCGCTCGGGGTCACAAACCCAACCGTGTCCGGTCTGCCCCGTCGTGCGTTATTTGGGGCCCGCATCGACAGGACAGCCGCTTAGCCACAATCAAGGAGGATTGTCATGGCTAGGATCAATACCAACATTCCCTCGCTGATCGCTCAGCACAACCTCCAGCGCTCCAACGAAGACTTACAGGTGCGCCTCGAGCGACTCAGCACCGGCCTCCGCATCAACCGCGGAGCCGACGGCCCGGCCGATCTGATCATCTCAGAAAGGCTCAGGGCGGAAATCGAAGGCGTCGGGCAGGCGATCAACAACGCCGAACGCGCCTCTAACGTCATCGCCACCGCCGAGGCGGCGCTGGCGGAGGTCGCAAACCTGCTGACCTCCATCAAGGCGCTCGTCGTCCAGTCTGCCAACACCGGCGCCATCTCCAACGAGGAGATCGCCGCCAACCAGCTGCAGATCGACGACGCCATCGCCTCGATCACACGCATCGCCGATACCACCAGCTTCGCCGGGCTCAAGCTGCTCGACGGATCGATGGACTACATCACCTCCGGTGTGTCGTCCACGGCCGTCAGTGATGCCAAGATCTTCCAGGCGAGCTTCGGCACCGCCGCGACATTGCCGGTCACCGTCGAGGTGCTCGCCAGTGCGCAGACCGCGCAGCTGTTCCTCTCCACGGGTTCGGCTTCGCTCACCAGCTCGGTCACCATCGAGGTCGCCGGCAACAACGGCGTCGAGACCCTGCAGTTCGTCTCGGCCACGGCACTCAGCGCCGTGTCGTTCGCCATCAATCGGATATCGGACTCGACCGGGGTCGTCGCCACGCTCACCAGCGGCGGCGCCGGCGCAGGCACCAGCGCGCTGGCCTTTACCAGCGCCACGTTCGGTACCGACGCGTTCGTCTCCGTGTCCAAGCTCCCCGGCACCACCGGCGGCGACTTCTTCCAGGTCCACGACGACCTGTCCGCCACCGGTAACGTGGTCAACCGCGACATCGGAGACGACGTGCTGGCGCTGGTCAACGGCTCGCTGGCCCTGGGCGACGGCACCACCGTCAAGCTCAACAGCTCGTCGCTCAACATCGAGCTGCAGCTCACCCAGGCCTTCGCCCAAGCCACCGGCACCGAGCAGTTCACCATCACCGGTGGGGGGGCGACCTACCAGCTGGGTCCGATAGTTGAGTCCAAACAACAGATCAGCTTCGGCATCCAGTCCGTCGCCGCCTCGCGACTCGGCAACGCGGACGTTGGCTTCCTCTCCTCGATCGTCTCCGGCGGCAGCAATTCCCTGGTCAACGGCCAGGCCAGCACCGCCAGCAACATCATCGACGAGGCCATCACCGAGGTGTCCACCATCCGAGGCCGACTCGGCGCTTTCGAGCGAAACACCCTGCAGGCCAACATCCGTTCGCTGCAGATCGCTTTCGAAAACGTCGTCGCAAGCGAGTCGTCCATCCGCGACGCGGACTTCGCCATCGAGACCAGCAAGCTCACGCGGGCTCAGCTCCTGGTCAACGTCGGCACCAGCGTCCTGGCGACCGCCAACAGCACCGCGAGCAATGTTCTCGCCCTGCTGCAGTGAGTACATCCCGGACGTGATCCCCCCAGATCACGCCTGGAAACCGGCAATCGAGCCGATTACCGGACCGCCCAAAAAGCGGTCCGGTTTTTCGTATTTGCTCACAAAGTCGCTCACACCCTGATCCGATCCTTTCCATCAGCGTAAGCGTGTCCGAATGGCAGGCCCGTTGGCTGCCTGGAGTCGGACAGGTTCACGCGATGTAGACACTTCCACGCCGGGTTACAGCGGCTGTCCGATAAGCGATAACTTTTTTTCTCGCTTTAGTCGAGCCACGGTTAACTGCCGATTCTTGACAACCGATAGGAAACACAGATTCATCTTATTCCCGCATCGAGATGCAATCTGAGAACGTTAAGAATCTCACGGATTGGGCCTGCGGGGGCCTGCGTTTCGATGATCGAAGCGCTCGAGAACTGGAAGTGTTCAGGGAGGACACAAAATGAGCAGCATCAACACCAACGTATCATCCCTGTTGGCGCAGCGAATCCTTGGTCAGCAGAACCAGTCACTCACGACCTCGCTTGAGCGACTGAGCACCGGTCTGCGGATCAATCGCGGCTCCGACGATCCCGCCGGCCTGATCGCCAGCGAGAACCTGCGTGCCGAGAAGGCCGCCATCACCGCCGCGATCGGTAACTCCGAGCGCGCCGACCAGGTGGTCAACATCGCCGAAGGCGGTCTCGTCGAAGTCAGCAACCTGCTGACCGAGCTCGAGAGCCTCGTCGACTCGACCGCCAACGACGCCGGCCTGAGCGCCGAAGAGAAGGAAGCGAATCAGCTCCAGATCGACTCGATCCTTCAGACGATCGATCGTATCGCCAATTCGACCAGCTTCCAAGGCACCAAGCTCCTCAACGGCACCTTCGACTACACCCTCAGCGGCGTGACCGCCACCGAGATCGACGAGGCCGTCGTCAATGCCGCCAAGATCCCCACCGGTGGCGACATCTCCGTCGCCGTCGAGGTCGTCACCAGCGCCCAGACCGGCGCGGTCTTCCTCTCCGCCGGTGCCGGCGCCAGCGTGGACCTGGCCACCCAGGGCACCGTGACCGTCGAGCTCGCCGGCGCCAAGGGCGTCAGCCAGTTCACCTTCACCTCCGGTGCGACCCTGGCGACCACCCGCGATTCGATCAACAACTTCAAGGACGTCACCGGCGTCAGCGCGTCGATCAGCTCCAACATCCTGAAGCTGAACTCGACCGAGTTCGGTAGCGACAACTTCGTGTCCGTCAAGGTCATCGAAGGCAACAACGCCATCGGCCTCGACGCCAACGCCTACACCGCCGGCACCGCCACGACGGAAGGTTCCACCGTCAAGGATTCCGGCCGTGACGCCACCGTCAACATCAACGGCTCCAACGCCAGCGTCACCGGCCTCACCGCCTCGCTGGCGACCCCGAACCTCGATGTCAAGCTCACGCTCGACACGGCGTTCAACTCCGACGGCAACACCAGCAGCTTCAACATCACCGGTGGTGGTGCGAACTTCCAGCTGTCGCCGACGCTCGACCTCGCCGGTCAGGTGTCCCTGGGCCTGCCCTCGGTGACCACGGCCAACCTCGGCTCCAACGCCAACGGCCGTCTGACCACCCTCAAGAGCGGTGGTACCAACAACGTCGTCAACGGTGACCGCCTCCAGGCGCAGAACATCATCCGCGACGCCATCAAGCAGACATCGCAGCTCCGCGGTCGACTCGGCGCGTTCCAGAAGAACACCATCGCCGCGACGACCCGTTCGCTCGGTGTGGCCCTTGAGAACACGGCCGCGGCCGAAAGCCAGATCCGCGACACCGACTTCGCCTCCGAAACGGCGACGCTCACCCGCTCGCAGATCCTTGTGCAGGCCGCGACAAACGTGTTGGCCATCGCCAACGCCCGTCCGCAGACCATCCTCCAGCTGCTTGGGTAAGGCAACGTTCTCGAGAGCATCGATCGCTGATCGATTCAGCGGGGGCCCGG
>JANQJT010000157.1 GCA_028281485.1 Phycisphaeraceae bacterium | reverse complement strand
TGTCGGCGATCGGTACGCCCACACGACGGGACAGCTTGACTTTCGGGCCGGTGTAGTTGGCCATGACCATACCTCCGTTACCGCTTACGGTTTCGTACGCGAACTCAATTGACTCTAGCCCGATCGGCGACTGCCGGGGGCCTCCCCATCGCCACACGCGGTGAGGGTGATGCGTTGACGCCGCCGGGTGGGTAACGGGACCCGGCCGATGCTCGCCGACGAGGGGGTCAACCCCGCCGAAAGGCGCCAAGGCGAAGCGACGTATTGTATTGATATCACGGGATTTGACAAGATCGCCGCAGGCCCGCAAACCCCCTTTTTGGTATGATAATCCCCATTGGGGCCAGCCCTTGGAACAGAAAACACCACACCGCCTGACGCCCGCCCGCCGTCGCATCGACCGTGTCCTGGCCCGGCCGATGGCGCTGTTCGCCCTGTTTCAATTGCTCCTGCTGGCCGGCGCCCTGCCCCAACTGCAGGAACACTTCATCCCGATCGGTTTTGTCCACGCCTGCGAGATCATGATCCTGGTCTCGCTGCCGATCTTCTGGCTGGAGGCGACGGTGCGTCTGGCCTGGCTGGAGCGCGGCAGGCTCACGCGCAACCGCGTGATTTACTGCATCCTCTTCTGCGTCATCCCGCCGCTGCGTCTCGGGCTCACACCGGCCAGCGCCAAGCACTGGGTCTGGTTGCCGGGTCTGAGTTGGGTGATGCCGGGTCGACCGTTGGCGCGACGGATCGCCAAGTCATTGAGCATCCCGATGATCGTCATCGCGCTGCTCATCCTGCCGGCGCTGGCGCTGGAGTTTGTCTTTCAGAAGTTTGTTGCCGGGCACACCTGGGCGCAGCTCGTGCTCGACGTGACCACGCGTGTGATCTGGCTGGCGTTCGCGATCGAGCTGGTGGTGATGGTGGCGGTGAGTCGGCGTAAGGTCGAACACTGCACGCGACACTGGGTCGACGTGTTGATCGTGCTGTTCCCGTTGGTGTCGTTCCTGCGCGTGTTCCGACTGGGGGTGTTGGTGCGGACCACGCGGCTGGCGTCGCTGGCGCGCACGTACCGATTGCGCGCGGTGGCGTTTCGATTGTTGCGCGCGATCCTGTTGTTGCGCGTGCTCGATCGTGTGTCACTGAGCTTCGCTGAGCGTCGGCTCGAATCGCTGCGCAACCAGATCGACAAGCACAAGCGCTCCATCCACGAACTCAGCGAAGAAATCGAGGAACTCGAGGCCGATATCGCCGCCCGCAAGATCCAGAAGGGCCAGGCCTGCCCGACCGATCAGGGGCCCTCATCGTAAAATCCGGCTGGATTAAGCGATTTTATTGATTCTCTAACGTATTAATAGACAGTTACTTGCAGCCTTATCGCCAAAAAGGCTGGTCCCGCTCCGTCCGCCTTGCCGATAACTTTTCAAGCTGATGTTTTCATGCCGTTCGGTTGTTCAGCAGTACCTTTGTTCAAAACTGTAGACATGAATCCTCGGATCGCGACCGGGTCGATCGCCCAGTAGGCGTTCGTTTGGTCGTGATAAGAGAAAGGCAAGGAGCGCCCTGATGAAGGAAATCTTTACCAACGTGCGTGGTGTGCTGGGAATGGCGATCGATCTGGGTATCAGCCTGATCGCGATCGCGGTCCTGGTGCAGATTCTGTTCGGCACCGACGCGTTCTTCGGACAGAACGTCGTGACGAACCTCACCACACTGATCGGCTCGCTGGGCTCGGAAGGCCTGGTCGGTCTGTTCGCCTTCGGTGTGTTGCTGTATGTGTTCAACAAACGCGCCGCCACCACCTGACCCGCCGTTTCATCGTCGTACAAGCCCCGTTGCGATGGAGCGCGACGGGGTTTTTCTTGCGCGCCGCGCACGCTACGGCATGAAGTGGTACAGAAAGACCGCCGCGCTGACCGCCACGTTCAAAGAATCGCTGCCGCGATACATCGGGATCACCACACGCCGATCACAGCACGCCACCAGCTCGTCGGTCAGCCCGTCCACCTCGTGCCCCAGCACGATTCCCATCGCGCGCTTCGGCTCGCGCCCCGCGCGACGCAGCGGCTCGGCGTCGTCAGCCAGCACCGTTGCCACCAGCTCACAGCTGTGCGCCGTCTTCAGCGCCGCGCAGTCGGCTGTCAGGTCGTCGCTGCGACGGATCGGCAAGGTGAAACCCATCCCCATCGAAGCCCGCACCGCGCGGCGGTAGTACGCGTCCACGCACTCCGGCCCGATGATCAGCCCGCCGGCGCCCATCGCCACCGCGATCCGGATCATCGCCCCCATGTTCACCGGCTCCTTGATCTTCTCACAGATCAACACCGTCGGCGCCGCGCCCGGTGGGGGGGTGAGCACTTCAGCCAGGCTCGGCTTGGCCGGACGCACACCGATCGACAGCACGCCGGTGTGGATGTGAAACCCCGCGACCTTTTCCATGAGCGCCTCGCTGGCGACATAGACCGACACGCCGTCACGCAACCTCGGCCGCAGCGACTCCAGCCGTCGGGGGCTGGTCAGGATCGAATCCACCTCTAATCCGCTATCCAGCAGACGCTCCGTCACGCGGTGGCCCTCGGCGATGAACCGCCCGCTGCGTTCCTTGAGCACGCGATCCTTCAGCGCGTGGTACGGCTCGAGGCGGGGATCGTCCAGGTTATGAATCGTCACAATCGACATCGCCGCAGTGTACGCCTTTGCCCCGCCGTGTCGATACAATGATCTGTTCACCCACGGAGCCCGCCATGACACCTCGTTTCATCATCGCCACACTCGTCTGCACACTCACCTTGACGGCGGGGATCTCACACACCGGCCGCGCCGACGATACCCCCGCCAACCTGCCGGGCATCACCCTCGATCGTGAGGCCGGCCACCTCGATATCGACGGCGTCATCGCCGCGCGCGACGTCTACCTCGAACTCATCGCCTGCACACGCGGCACGAAGGAACACGAGTCTCTCGTCTCCATGTCCGCCACCGCGCAGCACACCCACCTGGCGCTGGTCATGCTCGGCGCCAAGCCCGGCTCACCCAGCCGGTGGGTGCAGGACGAGAAGACGGGCCGGTGGAAGGGCATCAACCCGACCGGCACACCCGTGCGTATCACCGTTCTGGTCCAAAAAGACGGCCGCTGGATCGAACAACCCCTCAGCGCCTACATCATCCGCCACGAGGTCACGCTCATCAAAGACGACGACGGCAACGTCACCGAGACGAAGCGCAAGGAAAAACCCATGGGCGGCGACACGTTCGTCTTCGGCGGGTCGAAGCTGACGCGCAAGGGCGACCGCACGATCTACGAGGCCGACGCCGAGGGCAACGCCATCGCGCTGGTCGCCTTCGAAGACGCCACGCTCAACTGGCCCACGGCCCTGTCCCACTCCAACGACTACCTCGAGTTCTACACCAACACCGACGCCATCCCGCCCGCCGGCACGCCCGTCAAGCTCCGCTTGCGCCCGCTGCTCCGCAAATAAACGCACCCCACCGCTCGCGACGCCGCGCGCGTTGCCTTAAGATGGTCCGCGATCCCGCAAGACCCTTCTGACGCGACCGTTCATGCTCAAACGCTCCGCCGATTCTCACGATCCCTACCGCAGCGATCACTACTTCTATCGCTCGCAGCGGCCGTTCTCGGCGCTGATGTTCCTGCTGCCGCTGATGGTCCTTTACGAAGCCGGCGCGATCCTGGTCAACACCGATCCGAACACCGGCGTGGCCGAGCACGTGCTGGCGCGGTCGTTTTTGGAGCGCTGGCTCGGCAGCTTCAGCGGCGGGGGGGCGTACCTGCCGGGTTTGGCGCTGGTGGTGGTCCTGCTCTGCTGGCACATCGCGCGGCGTGACCGCTTCGAGTTCGACTGGCGGCTCTACCTGGCGATGGGCGCCGAGTCCGTCGTGCTGGCGATCCCGCTGCTCATGCTCGGGCTGGTCTGGTCCGGCGAGCCCGCGTGGGCGCTCAGCGGCAACGGGCTGGTCGGCACGTGGCAGGAGAAACTGGTCATCGCGATCGGCGCGGGGCTGTACGAGGAACTGCTGTTCCGTCTGCTGATCATCACGCTGCTGCACCTGCTGCTGGTGGACGTGATCGGCCTGAGCCAGATGCAGGGCTGGGTCATCGCGGTCGTCTGCTCGGCGCTGCTGTTCTCCAGCTACCACTTCACCGGCAACGACACGTTCCAGTGGAGCAAGTTCCTGTTCATCACCGCCGCGGGGCTCTACCTCGGCGTCATCTTCGCGCTGCGCGGCATCGGCATCACCTCCGGCACGCACACCCTCTACGACGTCTACTACGTCGCGATCACCTACGGCCTGGCAGAGCCCTCAGGCGCTTGATTGGCTTGGGCTTGTTCCGCCGAAATACGCCTCGTGTAGCAGCTCCACCGGGTGCGCCACGGCCAGTTCCACGCCGCGCCGCTTCGCCTCCGCGGCGATCTGCATCGTGCAACCGATGTTCCCCGACACACACACCGATGCGCCACTTGCCACGATGTCGTCCAGCTTGCGCTTCGCCAGCGTGTCGGCCATGTCGGGCTGCGTCAGGTTGTACGTCCCCGCTGCGCCGCAGCACATCCCCGCTTCTTGAAGTTCCACCACGCGCAGCCCCTCGATCATCCCCAGCAACGCACGCGGCGGATCGACCACGCCCTGCGCGTGCGCCAGGTGACACGAGTCGTGATACACCACCGTCCGCTCCAGGCGGTGGGGCGGTGGCGGCGGATCGAGCGACGCCAGCAGTTCACAGATGTCGCGTGTCTTGTTTGCGATCGCCTCGCCCGCCTCGCCGAGCAGTTCGTCGTATTCTTTCAACATCGCGCCGCACCCGCCGGCGCAGCTCACCACCGCATCACAGTCGGCAAACGCGCGCGCGTTGCGCTGCGCCATCTGGGCTGCGGTTTGCGGATCGCCGCCGTGATGATGGATCGCGCCGCAACACCGCTGGCCACGCGGCACGACCACCTCGCAACCCATGCGCCGCAGCAGCGCCACCGCCACACGGTTCGTCTCGTTATCCAGCACGCTACCCACACAACCGGTGTGCAACCCCACCGTCATCTTCCGCTCGCCCTGGGCGGGGTATCGCGTCGCAAGCGCACCCGGCCAGATCGGTCCGGTACCCGGCAGCAACTTCATCATCCGACCCATCGACCCCGGAATCAGCTTCGATGACACCGCCGTCGCCACATCCCACAGGCCGACTGTCTGTAACAAACGCGGCACGATCAGCGCCAACTTCATCCGCCACGGTCTTGTGAACACGCCGTGCGTCAGCCAGCGCATCACGCGCCCCCTGTGCGCCGCATCATCTGCGCTTGCCGACCGCTGTCTTTCGATCAACAGGTGGTAGGCGATATCCGACGGGCAGGCCGGCTCACACGCGCGACAGTCCAGGCACAGGTCCAGGTGTTGCAACACGTTCTCCGTCGCCTCCACACGCCCGTCCGCCATCGCCTTGATCAGGTATATTCGGCCGCGCGGTGAATCCGCCTCCAAACCCGTCTCGGTGTACGTCGGACAGACCGGCAGACACAAACCGCAGTGCACGCACGCCTGCGCCTGCGCGTACGACCGCTCATCGAGCATCGGCTCGGCTTGCATACGATCCGCCTCACCCATCGCTCACCCCCATCCTGCCGGGGTTGAACACGTTTTGCGGATCGAACACGCTCTTGATCTTCGTCATGATCGCCGCGTCACCGGGCATCGGTGCGAATATCGGCAACCGATCCGTGTCACTCGGTCGACGCTGCCAGACCACCCGTCCGCCCACCTCACTCATCATCGCAGCCAACGCGTCGTGCAACCTGGTCGCCTTATCAACGGACCAATCACCGCCCGCCCACGCGACACCGTGCGTCGGAAGCGACTCCCGCCGGCTCCCCGCCGGCCAATCGATCGTTTCAAGTACATCCCCCAATCGCCCCGTCGGCACGATCAACTTCATCAAACCACCAAGCGTCGTATCACACGCCAGGCACTCACGCTCCCGTTCGTATTGATCCAGTATTACGTCACAGCGCGTGGCTTGCGTCTGCGATTCGATCATCCCCAACCATCGATGCATCGCTTCAACCTGCGCATCACACGTGGCCGGTTGGCCGCAGTAAACAACCTGCAACCGTGCCATGTGCACGGAATCGTGTTCAACGTGCAAACCCGCCGGCGCACCGTCACCGACGATCAGCGCCGTCAGCTCCGCATCGATCGCGCGCGGGCTAAGCCCTTCGACGGTGACCCGTGTCACGCGCGGCGGCAGCGCGTAGGTGCGCAGCGTTAGCTCCGTCAGCATCCCCAGCATCCCCCACGACCCGACCATCAGCCGGGTCACGTCGTACCCCGCCACGTTCTTCACCGTGCGCCCGCCCACCGCGAGCTCTTCACCGCGCGCATCGACGAATCGCAATCCCAGAAGCAGATCACGCACCGACCCGAACCCACACCGCCAGGGCCCGTACGCGTGGTGCAACACCATCTCGCCGATCGTCATCGCATCGGGTCCGTCCACCGGTAACCACTGGTTCGCCTCCGCCAGGTCACGCCGCAAATCGCCCAACGTCGTCCCCGCTCGCACGCGCACCGTCATGTCAGCCGCGGCGTGTTCGACGATCCCGCTCGGCCCCGTGATTCGGCAATATCCCCGCGGCGGGGCCTGGCCCAAACCGCCATGGAATCGGCCGTAGTCCGCGATCGCCCGTCCCTCAGCCGCGCACATCCGCACCGCGTCGACCAGCTCCGTCAGGTTCCACGCCTGGATCGACCGCTCCGCCTCAATACCCTGTATGACATGGGGTTCTGTCATATCGGCGATTGTGACCTGCCAGCCGCCGCCCGGCAAGACGCGTAAAAACCTGATCGGATCGGCTAAGTTCATCCGATTGAATGACTTGGAGCCGTTTGGCCGTTATACTAAAGCGTTCTGAACCCATGAGTGCTTAAAAGACAAGGTGCTTTGATGACCACAACGCTTGCATGGAGCCTCGGTTGGCCTGAGATCATTGTCTGCCTGGTGATCGCGCTGCTGATTTTCGGTCGGCGTCTGCCTGAGGTTGGCCGATCCCTCGGCAAGGGATTGGTGGAGTTCAAGAAGGGCGTCAAGGGCGTGAAAGACGAGATGGATTCCGTGGATCACGAGATCCGTCACGCCGGCGAAGAAGACGAAGACACCGCCAACACCAAGTGGCTGGACGAAAAGTCCACCGACGCGCCCCCCGCACAGCCGGCACACAAACAGGAAAAGACGGAGGCTTGACCGACGGTCTCCAGCCCGTATCCTCTTGCTTCCGATCCGCGGGCGATTAGCTCAGTTGGCTAGAGCGCACCCCTCACACGGGTGAGGTCACTGGTTCGAGTCCAGTATCGCCCATTTGAAAAACCCCCTCTGATCCATCAGCAGGGGGTGTTTCATTGGGCTATCCGATCTATGAGTATGGCTTCTTACGCTTCTCCGGTCGCGGCAGGACGTTGGCGTTCAGGGCCCAGGCGTGCCACTGCTGGTAGAGGTTTAATGTGCGGTTGGGGTGCTGCTCGGAGATGTCGTGTTGCTCGGTGCGATCGGTGCTCAGGTCGTATAGTTCCCGGTTGTTGCGGGTTCCCAGTCGCACACCCTTGTTGTGACGACCGGTTTCATGGTTTGTCGGGGCCTTGCAGGAGGCGTTCGGGTGAGGGGAGCGTGATGCGCTGAGGACGAACGGTGCGGATGACGCCTTCTTTATAGACGAGTTCGGAGATCTGCAGGAAGGTGCGGCGTCTTTCACGCGGCACATTCTGGTAGGGGCCCTCGGGACGATCGGGTTCGCAGTGATAGAAGAGGAAGGCGCGACCGTCGACGACGGCAACGCTAGGGTGTCGGCCGGCGTTTCGGTCGGACCGGTGCGTACCGCGTCGATGGAGGAAGTCGCTGACGTATTTCCAGTTTTCGGCGTCGTCAGATCGGAACGCGGCAAGGCCCGGACCGCTGGGATCGGTGAGAACCCAGTAGACGCCTTTCCAATAGAAGGGATATTGGGCTTCGTGGTATTTGTGGCCGTTGACAGTGATATCGGTGATTTGTCCCTTGGCCAGTCCGTGGGTGGTCCAATGGGCGAGGTCGGGACTGGTGGCGACGAAGGAGGTCTTGCCGGGTGCGTCAGGCTTGTCGCGGTAGAGCATGAGCCAGTGGTCGTTGCGTCGGATGATGCCGGCGTCGATGGCGTCTTTGCCCTTGATGGGCGTGTCGACGTAGGTCCAGTTGAGCGGATCGTCGGCGGGGGCGACGTAGTGTCGGATGCCTTCGCCGTCACCGCCCCAGAAGCCGGTGTTCTGTGGTTTGTAGGTGACGAACATGCGTAGCTTGTCGCCATCCGGGACGACGGCGGGGGCCCAGTAGGTTCGGCCGGCGGTGTGTGTGTTGTCGGTTCCGTCGAAGGCGCAGTAGCCGCGGAAGGTCCAGGTGCGCCAGTCCTTGCTGGAGGCGACGCCGATGGGTGTGCCGGCGGGTGTGTTGCCGTCGGGGGCGAGGGCGCGGCGGGCGGTGTAGTAGATGAACCACTCCTTGAGGACGGGATTCCAGACGATCTCGGGATCGCATGAGCCGTGGAAGTGGGGATCGGCGAAAAGGGGGAGGGGGGCGAGGTTGGTGTCGTCGGTGGTGTCTGCTGCCTTGGCTACGCGCGTGTCTTCGTCGCGGAGCATCTTTTCGTGTTGCGCGACGACGGCGGGGTGTTGTGCCGCTACGTTTCGGGTTTCGAGCTTGTCCTGCTGGAAGTCGTAGAGCTCGTGTTGGATTTCGCCGGTGTGTTCGTTGCGCCACTGGACCATGCGGTAGCGTTCGGATCGGACGGCGCGGCCGAGCCACGGGCCCTTCTTGTATTCGTGAATAGCGAAGGTGCGGACGGGCGTGTCGGGTTCTGCCATCGCGGGGGCGAGGCAGACGCCGTCGGATGTTTGGGTGAGTTCGGCGGGGGGCAGGCCGGCGAGTTGAACGATGGTGGGGAAGAGGTCGACGGTCTCGGCGAAGGTGGTGGGTGTGGAGGGGGAGATGCCGGGGCCCGCGATGATGATGGGGATGCGATTGGCCTGTTCGTAGTTGGTGTGCTTGGTCCAGAAGTTGTGGTCGCCGAGGTGGAAGCCGTGGTCGCCCCAGAGGACAACGATGGTGTTCTCGTCGAGTTTGAGTTTGCGGAGTTCGTCGAGGACGAGGCCGATCTGTGCGTCGGCGTAGCTGGTAGAGGCGTAGTAGCCGTGGATGAGCGTACGGGCGAGGTTGTCGTCGAGCGTGTGTTGTCCGCCGGGCACGGGCTTGTAGGCGCCGATCTCGCCGCGGTTTTTCTTGATGGCGTAGTCGGGCGCGTTCGCGGGCCACTTGGTGTGTGTGGGCATGGGGAGCTTGGCGGGATCGTAGAGGGCCCAGTACTTCTCGGGGGCGCAGAAGGGGAGGTGTGGCTTGGTGAAGCCGACGGCCATGAAGAAAGGTGTGTCGGACTCGGCGTGGTTGCGGAGTCGTCGGATGGCTTCGATGGCGATGCGACCGTCGGCGTAGACGTCGTCTTCGACATCGGCGCGTTCCCATGCGGCGCCGCGCGGGAGTTTCCAGGGGTTGCCGTCTTTCCAGTTGTTGAAGAGGGCTTCCTCGCGTGTGAGCTGGCCGCCGGTGCTTTCAATGAGGGCGTAGTCGATGGGGGATTCTTTCCAGCGGGGGGTGTTCCACGAGGCGGGATCGCCGTTACCGCCGTGCCCGACGTGGAAGACCTTGCCGATGGACTCGGTGGTGTAGCCCCGGGCTCCGAAGACCTGAGGCAGGGTGACGACTTCGGGGTGTGCGTCGCGGAGGTCTCTGCCGAAACCGAGGATGCCCGAGGTGCTGGAGCGCATGGCGGTCATGAGGTTGATGCGAGAGGGGGCGCAGACGGCCTGGTTGCAGTAGGCGCGGTCGAAGCGTGCGCCGCGTGCGGCGAGGCGATCGATGTTGGGGGTGACGGCGACGGGATCGCCGTAAGCGCCGATCGTGGGCTTGAGGTCGTCGACCAGGATGAGCAGAACGTTTCTCTTGGCGGTGTCGGCGTGGGCGGCGGGTGTGAACAGCAGCGCGATCGCAAAGGTGGCGAGGAGTGTGCGGATTGATGTCATGCCGAAGCGGATGGACATAGGTTTACTTCTCTTGCTTGTCTGTGGTGAAGGTGGTGATCATGGTTTGGCGGTAGGTTTCGCCGGGTCGGAGGATGGGGGCGTCCCAGTTGGCCTGGTTGATGCCATCGGGGAAGGTCTGTGTTTCAAGACAGAAGGAGCCGTGTTGCTTGTAGACCGCGCCGCCTTTTCCGGTGAAGGAGCCATCGAGGAAGTTGCCGGCGTAGAACTGGACGCCGGGCTGGTCGGCGGAGAGGAGCATGATGCGACCGGAGGTGGGCTCGTAGACGCGGGCGACGGGGCGGAGGGTGTGTGGATCACCCTTGACGACGAAGTTGTGATCGTACCCCTTAGGGTCATCGCCAACCTTCATAATGTCGCGGCCGATGGGCTTGGCGGTGCGGAAGTCGAAGGGGGTGTTGTCGACGGGAGCGATTTCGCCGGTGGGGATCAGGGCGGAATCGACGGGGGTGTAGTGATCGGCGTAGAGGGTGAGGACGTGGTCGTGGTTGGGGCCCGAGTCGTGGCCGGCGAGGTTCCAGTAGGCGTGTTGGACGAGATTGCAGAGGGTGGGGGCGTCGGTGGTGGCGGTCATCTCGCAGATGAGCCGGTTGTCATTGGTGAGCGTGTAGGTGACGGTGGCGGTGAGCGTGCCGGGGTAGCCCTCGTCTCCGTCGGGGCTGGTGAGTGAGAAGCGGATGGAGGCGCCGCGCGAGTCGGTGACGGGCATGGCCTGCCAGATGAGTTTGTCGAATCCCTTGTCACCGCCGTGCAGGTGGTTGGGGCCGTTGTTGGTAGCGAGGGTGTAGGTTTTGCCGTCGAGCGTGAACTTGCCCTTGGCGATGCGGTTGGAACAGCGTCCGGCGATGCATCCGAAGTAGGGCGAATCGGTGAGGTATTGATTGGGGTTGTCGAAGCCGAGCGTGATGTCTTCGAGTTTGCCGTCGCGGTCGGGGGCGTGCAGTTCGACGATGGTGGCGCCGAGGTCGGTGACCTTGAGGATCATGCCGTTGGCGTTGCGGAGGGTAAACAGCTGGGTGGGGCCGTCTTCAACGGCGCCCCAAGCGGCGGCTTCGACGTCGGGCGCGGGGGGTGTGTCATCGGCGCAGGCGGAGAGCGCGATCGCGAGGACGAGGCAGGCGAGGAGTGCGAGGGCGCGGGTGAAAAGATTGAGCGGTGGGTAGATCTGCGTCGTGGTCAAAGTGAATGCGTACGCGTTTGTGTTCGGTTGAGTCTGCCTCATGACTTGTTGTCTCCTGGGTGTTGCGCCTCTGTGCCGTGTGTCAGAAAGGGCATCGCATAGACGTCTGGAATCTATTGATCGTACCGACTATTTGCAGGAAAACACCGTGAATTCTGCGAACAAAAAAACTTGCCGAAAGATCGTAGAAATGCGGCAAGGCGTGTTAAGTATCGGTGGAATTGTGAGAATACTATTGGATGGAGGTTCCATTTATGCGCTACCAGAGGGACGTGTGTTGGTTGGTTATGGTGACGGTGTTGAGTGTGTTTGCGGGTCGCGTCCATGGCGAAGCGGACCGGGGCCGATGGTCTGCTGAACGCGCCAGCGCGTGGTACGCGGACATCGATTGGCCGGTGGGCACCAACTTCGTTCCTTCGACCGCGATCAATCAACTCGAGATGTGGCAGGCGGAGACGTTCGACCCGGTGACGATCGATCGTGAGCTGGGCTGGGCGGCGAAGAGCGGGATGAACTCCATGCGCGTGTTCCTGCACGATATTCCCTGGCGGGAGGATCGCGAGGGTTTCTTTAAGCGTGTGGATACGTATTTGGAGATCGCGGATCGCCATGGCATCCGGACGATGTTTGTGATCTTCGACGGGGTGTGGAATCCCGAGCCGAAAGCGGGGCCGCAGCCCGATCCGATGCCGCGTGTGCACAATTCCGGGTGGGTGCAGTCGCCGGGTGCGGCGATCCTGGGCGATCCGAGTCGTCACGATGAACTCAAGCCCTACGTACAGGACGTGATCCGGCGGTACAAGGATGACCGGCGTGTGTTGATCTGGGACCTGTTCAACGAGCCGGACAACGCGCAGATGGGGAAGTTTGGCGATGCGGCGCTGGCCCGTGAGGAGAAACACGCGCGGGCGACGGAACTGCTGGACAAGACATTTGACTGGGCCCGCGAGGTCAATCCGTCGCAACCGTTGACGGCCGGTGTATGGGGCGGGGGCAAGTGGGTCAATTCGGATCGCGCGATCGAGCGGGTTTCGATCGAGCGGTCGGACGTGATCTCGTTCCATATCTATAACGGCGCCGACGATGTGCGCCGGAGGGTTGCGTTGTTGGAAACGCTGGGCCGGCCGATTATGTGCACGGAGTACATGGCACGGGGGGCGAACTCGACGTTCCAGAACACGCTGCCGATCTTTCATCAACACAAGATCGGTGCATACAACTGGGGGCTGGTGTCGGGCAAGAGTCAGACGATCTACCCGTGGGACTCGTGGGACAGGAAGTACACGGCGGAGCCGGACCCGTGGTTTCACGACGTGTTTCGGCCGGACGGCGTGCCCTACGACATGCGAGAGGTGGAGCTGATTCGCCGTTTGACGACGGAGGCGAAGGCGAATCATCCGGCGCGTCGGACAATTCCTGCCGAGCCGGAAGGCGCGGCGTCGGTGTCGCGGGTGCTGGCGGGTCACGACCGGGCGGTGTTTGTGAAGAGCGGGTGGATCCGTGATCCGTATGTCGTGCTGGATGACGATGGGTATTATTACCTGACGGGCACGACGCCGCTGCCGGACGATCCGCGTCAGCACGCCGATCCTTACAACACGGGGCTTGGGCAAACAGCGATCGTGGGTTGGAAGATGCAGGCGTGGCGCAGCCGCGACCTGGTGCGTTGGGAATCGTTGGGAACGCCTTACTCTCTGTTCGACGGTATCTGGCCCAAGGCAAAGCCCGGGGCGTTTGAGAGTGACGATCGCAGCCAGTGGCGGTTGTGGGCGCCGGAATTGCATCGCGTCAACGGTCGGTGGGCGATCGTGCATACCAGTCCGTGGCCGGTGCAGGCGGCGAACCTTTCGTTGGCGCCCGGCAAGGAATTACGGGGGCCTTACGAGAATCCGATGGGGGCGTCGATTGGTCGGAAACACGATCCGTCGCTGTTTCGTGATGACGATGGGACCTGGTGGATGATCTGGGGCGCGACACACATCGCACCGTTGAACAGCGATTTCACGGCGTTCTCCGGCGAGCCGGTCAAGATCGGGCCGAGTGGCGCGACGACACGGATGGGACACGAGGGGTGTTTGATCCAGAAGATTCACGGCAAGTACGTGTTGTTCGGGACGGGTTGGTCGACGGGGAAGATGCGACAGGGGGCTTACAACCTTTACTACGCGGTGGCGGACGAGATCACGGGGCCATACAGCGAGCGGAAGTTCGTGGGAAGGTTCCTCGGTCACGGCACGCCATTTCGGGACAAGCAGGGCCAGTGGTGGTGCACGGCGTTTTACAACGCGGATATCCCGCCGATCGATGCGGAGGGGATTGGCGAGCGTGACTTGGGTGTGACGGCGCAGACGATCAACGAGCAGGGCGTGACGCTGGTGCCTTTGCGCGTGGAGGTGGATGAGAGCGGTGAGCTGATTATTCGTGCGAAGGATCCCGCGTACGCATCGCCGGGGCCGGACGAGGCGCAGCGATTTGAGGGATTGAGTGTGGTTGACACGGATCGGGCGGGTGAGCGTCCGAACGTGGTGTTCGTTTACATCGATGACATGGGGTACGGGGATCTGTCTTGTTATGGTGGATCGCGGGCCGAAACCGAGCACATCGACCGACTGGCACGAGAGGGGGCGCGGTTCACGCGGTTCTACGTGAACAGCCCGATCTGTTCGCCCTCGCGTACGGCGGTGCTGACGGGACAGTATCCGCAGCGCTGGGGGATCGAGTCGTTTTTGAACAATCACGAATCGAATCGGAACCGTGGCATGCCGGACTGGCTGGATGCTTCGGCGCCGTCTGTGGTGCGGGTGTTCGATGCGGCGGGCTATCACACGGCGCACGTGGGTAAGTGGCACCTGGGCGGGCAGCGTGAAGTGGATGATGCGCCGCTGATTACCGAGTACGGATTCGATACGTCGCTGACCAATTTCGAGGGGCTGGGCGATCGGGTGCTGGCGCGGTTTCGCAAGCCCAATGGCGCGTTGCGTGATCACTGGCCGACGTCGACCAACGCGGCGGTCGGCAGGGGTGAGATCACCTGGGTGGAGCGGCACGCGGTAACGGGGGTATTTGTGGATCGCGCGATCGAGGAGATCGACCGGGCGGGAGAGGCGGGGCGGCCGTTTTACTTGCAGTTGTGGCTGGATGACATGCACACGCCCGTAGAGCCGGCCGGCGGATTGGATCGGCCCGACGCGGAGCGGTACACGCTGGTGTTGGATGAGATGGATCGGCAGTTGGGCCGATTGTTTGAGCGTGTGCGCAGCGACTCGATGATCGCCGGGAACACCATCATTGTCGTCTCGAGCGACAACGGTCACGAGCCGGGCTTTGGGTCGGGCTCGTACCTGCGTGGCGCCAAGACAAACCTGTATGAGGGGGGGATTCGTATGCCGCTGATCGTGTGGTGGCCGGGCGAGGTGTCGGCCGGGTGGGAGAACCACGAGACGATGATCGCGGGGATCGATCTGCTGCCGAGTCTGGCTGCGATGGCGGGTCTGGATGCGCCGGCGGGTCTGGATGCGCCGGCGGGTCTGGATGCGCCGGCGGGTCTGGATGGCCAGGTGATGGATGAGGCGCTGTTGGGGTGGGGCGTTCCGAAGCGATCGGGGCCGGTGTTTTTCGCGCGTCCCGTGGATCGGCCGGGGCCGAAGCACAACCCGCACCCGGACCTGGCGATGATCGAGTTGCCGTTCAAACTGCTTGTGAATGCGGACGGCTCGAACCCGCGACTCTACAACGTCGTGCAGGATCCGACGGAGAGTCGGAACATCGCGGCCAAGCATCCCAATCGCACGGCGGACTGGGTGCGGCGTACGCTGGCGTGGGCGAAGTGGGTGCGGGGCGAGGGAAGCCAGATACGATAAACCCACGGACACCCATGCATCGTGGGTTGTCCTCCTAAGGCGAGTATGCGTTAAGGCCAGTGGATTAATCGCTTGCGATCAGAACGCGGATCTGATCCTGATTGCTGTCATGAAATCTGAAGCTAAGGGTTTTGCCGTCAGGATGAAGGGTGACCGAGTCGAAGCCGGTTGCGCCTGTGTCTGCCAGGCCGCGCCCCTTGTTTTCTTCGTCGCCCTGTGGGTAGACGGTGTTGTCATTGGCGAAGTAGGCGTCCGTCGCGGCGAGATGAGGTGCCTGGGCGATCACGGCGACGATGGGTCGGGTGAAGGTGACGGTTGCGTCGACTCGGCTGAGTTCGCCCTGCCAGCGCTCGGCGTCGAAATGGATGATGTATGAATCGACTCGGGTGCCCGCGTCGACGACACCGTCGGCGCCGATGATCTCAGAGGCCTTGTATTCGCCGGGGCCGACGATGGCTTCGCCGAGCTGTTGGGGGAGGGCGATGCCGGTCGCTTCCTTGTAGAGGATGGCGACCATGGAGTCCTCGATGACATTACGGCGAAGGTCGTGGAGGGGCAGGCGGTGAAACTCAACCGGGCCCTCGATGGTGGGCGTTTCGGTTGATTCGCGGAGGGTGCGGATGAACGTGTGGTTGGTGGCGATGGGCGCGATGGTGGGAGCGAGGCGGCCGGTGGTGTCGACGTGGGTCTGCTTGCCCTGGGTGAGTTCGACGGTTTGAGGGGTTTGGTCGGAGGATTCGATGGCCTCGGCGAGGCGGACGCGTCCATCGAAGACCGCGGCGACGGTGTGGCCGGATGCTTTCACGTCGACGCCGAACTCGGTGCCGAGATCAACGATCTGGGCGGTGGGGGTTTTTACGGTGAATTGGATGGCCCGCTCGGGTACCTGTGCGGCGATGCGTCCGCGGTGCATGCGGATGGCGTTGTCGTTGAGCAGCTCGAAGATGCAGGGGCCCTCGATCAGGACGGTGGCGCCGCGGCTCATGGTGAGCTCGGCGATCGACGCGTTCCAGAGCGGAAAGCGGAAGTGAGTCGCAACTTGAATCTTCACGGGAGTTCATTGTTTGTCATCCTGCGCCCATTTCTTGCGGATCAAGTGCAGGCGTCTTTCGACCGTGCGAA
>JANQJT010000134.1 GCA_028281485.1 Phycisphaeraceae bacterium | reverse complement strand
ACAGGAGCTTGTGGATCATCGGGTCGTCGTCGATCGCCAGGATGGTTTGCTTGCTACTCATGACTGGGCGGCCTCCTTGGTCAGAGCGAGGCGGGCTCTCTCGCAGAGTTCTTTGAGCTCACCGATTCCCTCGGAGAGTTTCATGATTTCGTTTTCGTCGCGTGCGTCCGCCTCGACGGCGCGTGCGAGTTCGGTGATGTCGGGGTAGCCGTACCCGCCGGCCGCCCCCTTGAGCTGGTGCGCGAAGGTCGCTAGGCGGTGCAGGTCTTCTTCGCGAAGGGCTCGTTCGATGTTGACGATGCGTTCGGGCAGTTCGCTGAGGAACATCTCGACCAGTTCGGCCATAGTCGGATCGTCGGCGAACTCGCTGAGCAGTACGCGCTCATTCGGAGTTGATAAGTCGGTGGGCTTCGGCGTGCCGAGCTGTTTTTCGACGGGCTGCGGCGCGGCTTCGGGTGCGTGTGACTGAGCATCCGGTGGCGGATCGATCGGGCCTTCAAACTTGGTGATGAACTCCTGGATCATCCCTGTGAGTTTGGCGCGATCAATGGGCTTGGTGGTGTATTCGTCGCAACCGGCGTTGATGCAGCGTTCGCGGTCGCCGGCCATGGCGTGGGCGGTGAGGGCGATGATGGGCAGCTTGTAGCCGGTCTGTCTGAGCTTGGACACGGCGGTGTAGCCGTCCATAACGGGCATCTGCATGTCCATGAGGATGATATCGAAGGCGGGTTGGCCGCCGGGCTGATCACGCCAGGCGTGTTCGGTGGCGAGCTTGCCGTTCTCGACGACGACGACGTCGTAACCGGCTTTAGCCAGGACGTGACGGATGAGGCGTTGGTTGTCGGGGCCGTCTTCTGCCAGGAGGACGCGGCCGGCGTACCGGGTGGTTTCCTGCGTGCGTGCGTGTTCGGGTGGCACCATGAGGTGGCCGTAGTCGGACTCGCGCACGCTTGACAGGAGTGTGACGTCTTCGAGGGGTCCGGTCGGCAGACGCAGGGCAAAGGTGCTGCCCTGGCCGGGCGAGCTGGTGACGTCGATGCTGCCGCCGAGCATCTCGGTGAGGTGTCGGGTGATGGCCAGTCCGAGCCCCGTGCCGCCGAAGCGACGGGTCATGGTCTCGTCGGCCTGGGTGAACGGCTTGAAGAGCTTGCTGAGCTGGTCGGGAGTCATGCCGATGCCGGTGTCGATGATGTCGATGTGAAGCAGCGGGTCGTTGCTTGTGGCCTTTTCGAGGCTGATGACGAGCCGAACACTGCCGCCGGGATCGGTGAACTTGATCGCGTTGTTGATCAGGTTCATGACCATCTGGCGCACGCGTGTGGGATCGGTCTGGATCTGCTGGGGGATCTGACCGCGGTAATCAACGGCGAGATCGATCTGTCGCTCGGCGGCCTTGGCGCGAGAGAGGGACGTGATGTCGGCGATGAGGGGGATGAGGTCGGCCTGGATCTTCTCGACGGTCATCATGCCGGCTTCGATCTTGGAGATGTCGAGGATGTCGTTGATGATGGACAGCAGGTGTTGGCCGTTTCGACGAACGGTCTGGACGGCGTCGAGGCGTTCGCTGGCGGACTGGTCGGGGTCGATGAGCAGGTCGCTGAAGCCGATGATGGCGGTCATCGGGGTGCGGATCTCGTGCGACATGTTGGCGAGGAATTGGCTCTTGGCGCGGTTGGCGGTCTCGGCGCGATCGCGTTCGACCTCGAGCTCGGCGGTGCGTTCGTGGACGCGCTGCTCGAGGGTGTCGTTGGCTTCCTGGAGCTTGGCGTCGTGGGTCTCGATGCGCGCGAGCATGGCGTTGAACTGCGTAGTGAGCTTGCCGAACTCGTCGTTGGAGATCTTTTTGGCACGGACGGTGTAGTCCTTGGTGTTGTAGACGTGATCGGCGACGGAAACGAGCTCGCTGATGGGTTTCTCGATGACGCCGCGCAGCCGCCAGGCGATAAGGGTGGTCAAGGCAATGGCGACGATGGAGACCAGGCCGGCGAGAACGGTGTTGCTGCGGAGACGGTTGGACAGCGTGGCCAGGTCGACGCGGACGATGAGCTGCCCGATGACGTCGCCGTCCTGGACGACGGGTTCGGAGTGGAGCATCTGGCTGGCTTCGATGCGTGTGCCGGTCTCGAAGTAATAGAGCTTGTCGGCGCTGCGGCCGTCGGTGTGCTGCCTGCTGAAGGGCGCCCCGTCGGTCAGGAAGACGGTCGCGCCGGTGATGTTGGGCTGTGCGACGAGCGCGATGAGCGTGTCGTCACAGGCCGCGGTGTCCTGGAAGCTGACGGCGGCGGCGGCGTCCATCGCAACGATGGACGCCTGCGAGCGCACGGATTCACGCTCGACGTCGCGCAGCGTGTTGCCGTTGGCGATCGCGAGCGTCGCGGCGACCACGGCCACCGCGAAACCGCTGGTGATCAGCAGCAGGAGCAACAGCTTGATGCTCACGCGGCTATAGATCTTGTTGAATAGGCATAACATCGATTATTTCTCCCCGACTAAGACGGCCAGCTTGAGCAGGCGCGAGCTGACTTTGACCTGGGATTCTTCCAGTGCCTTGCGGTTGGCGTAGATACGGATGCGCCCCTCGTCTTCGACGAGGTCCAGCATGGTTTGGTTGTTGATGTATTGCTTGCCGTCCCCGACGAGCAGGACGGGCGCATCGGCGACGCTGTTGATCAGGTGTTGCGTGGATTCTTCCCCGAGACCGGCGAGGAGGACGACGTGGCTTTGTCGCAGCCGATCCATCGTTGCGCTGAGCGCGGCCCGGTATTCCTCGGACTTCTTGTAACGATTTCTGACCGGCGGCAGGACGCGGTGGATGACGATAGTTCGACCGTGAACAGCACGATCGGCGAGGGTCTGGTCGAGAGCCGTGCCAATGGTGTCGGCGCCGTAGACGGTGAGGAGGATGGGAGAATCGTCATCTTTGAAGCTGTCTTCCGGCCACTCTGAGAACTTCATGAAGTTGAGGAGGAACGCGGCCTTGAGCTTGGCGATCTTCTCGGCTTCGTCCTTGCTGCGCGAAGACAGCGCGGGTGTCGCTGTGATCACGACAAGCGCAAGGCAGATCGACATGTTACATCGGCGCGTCATGTCTTGTGACCCGTCTGAAACGCAACACGGTTGTAAAAGAGGCGGCTTTCGACACGGGATGCGGGCAGAGCGATAGCGACACGGGTCGCGGGCACGAGGATTTCCATGCCGAGTATGGCCGGCCAGGATATAATCATGTCACTTAGCATCCCTGCTCTGTGACCCCCAATACTGGTCTAATCGTCAGAATCCCACTGTACGTTAATGGGGATTGCGGTTTGTCTGTCACGTTTCGTTCGGGTCAGATGCCGATAACGCGTGCCGGTGGTTGATGCGCGGATCGACGCTTTGTCGGTCGCATTTTGTAGTTGTGTGCTCATCGTTATCCGGTTCCGGAATTGTTGTTGTTAAAATGACTCGGTCGCGCCAAGTGGATTAGATGAAGACCGATCGTGGCGCTTCGACGGGTGAGAAGACGTAGGGATCGCTGCCTTCCAGCGTGCTGGGTTCGAGCAGGTTCCGGCCCCAGATGGAGGTCTCGGTGTGGTCGTCGATACGGTAGGAAACGTCCACGCCGAGCCGTCTGCTTCGATCTGATCGGGCTTGCCGGCGATCTCGGCGTGCGACGGGGCAGCCGAGAACAACGTCGCGGCGGTGGCCAAAGCCACAACGCCAGGTTGGCTCTCGGTTTTGATGCGATCCCAAGCCATGATGAGTCAAACGCTTTGCTGCGCCGACCCCCGCCGTCTATGAATTCGGCGGAAAAGACAGCGATGTTTACAACACAGAAGCACGGATCGGCGTAACACGGCGGAGAATAACGCGATGAATGGCAATACAGAGGGTTTATCGGGCTGTCGTAAACGCCCCGCGTTTACGCGTTGGAGGGATATGGTGTAAATTGGGGGGCTTGTACCCGACCGACGAAAGCCCGCCTGACAGGGAAACTGCCCGCTTGACGAACTCACCCGCCCCAAGCCCGACCCAGCCGGTTGCGTTGTCGCTCATCGCCCCGGCCCACAACGAACAGGACAACATCGAAGGCCTGGTCTCTGACGTGCGCGAGGCGCTGACCGATAGTGGGATCGCGTTCGAGTTCATCGTCGTCGACGACGGCTCGACGGACGCGACGGCCCAGCGGCTGCGCGAACAGATGGCCGACCACCCCTGGCTGGTCGTTCACCAGATGTGTGACACGCCTCCGGGCAAGGGCAACGGTCAGTCCGCGGCGTTCTACGCGGGGATCCGCCTGGCACGCGGCGAGATGATCGCGCTGCTGGATGCGGACCGGCAGAACGACCCGGCGGACCTGCCGGCCATGCACAAACTGATGTGCGCCGAATCGGCGGACCTCGTGCAGGGTGACCGCAGCGCCAACCGTCGCGACACGGTGGTGCGGCGGTTCAGCAGCTGGGTGGGCAGGACGTTTCGGCGGGTGTTGCTGGGTGACACGGTGCGCGACACGGGTTGCAGCCTGCGGATCATCCGCAAGAGCTACGCGTTGCGATTGCCGCTGCAGTACAAGGGCATGCACCGGTTTATTCCGTATTACACGGGTGTGTTGGGCGGGAAGGTGGTGGAGACGCCGGTGAACCATCGGCCGCGCACGGCGGGTGAGGCGAAGTACGGCGTCTGGAACCGGGCGCTGCCGGGTCTGATTGACCTGATCGCGGCGCGCTGGATGCGGTCGCGTCTGCGTCCGACCGAGGCGCGGGCACTGGACAGGGAATCATGAGAAGGTTCTGGTTGATCGCGATCGGGACGGTGGGGCTGGCGGTGGCCAGCTCGCTGATGTTGGGCACGGCGGCGTCATCCTCCCAAGCGGCGCGTGCGTCGGTGAAGGTAAAGCTGGCCAACGCCGACGAGCGCGTGCACGTGATCCAGGTCGAAGACGGCACGCACCGTTTCGTGCTGCACTCCTCGGAGGGATCGGTCGAGCTGACGCCGGAGCAGTTCGCGGCGCGCGTGTACGCCGAGCAGGCGAATCGTCCGTTCTGGATGCTGGTGCTGAATATCACCAGCTACGCGGGGGTCGTGTGGGTCGTGCTGGGCTTTGCGGGCCAGGCGCTGTTTACGGGCCGGATGGTGGTGCAGTGGCTGACCAGCGAGAAGCACCGCCGATCGGTCGTGCCGACGGTGTTCTGGTGGATGAGCCTGGGCGGGTCCACGATGCTGATGGTGTACTTCGTCTGGCGTAAGGACATCGTGGCGGTGCTGGGCCAGAGCACGGGGTGGTTCATCTACCTGCGTAACCTGTACCTGATCTACTCCCGCCGCAGCGGCTCGGAAGAAAGCGAAGCATCGGACGCGTGATGAGCAGCGACCGCCCTACCGGATTGAACCGTGTTGAGCCGCGTCACGAGTGGTTGTGGTTGCTGGGTGCGGTGGTGGTGATGGGTGTGGTGTACGCGGTGCTGGCGAGCGGCACGACGCTGTGGGACCGGGACGAGCCGCGTTTCAGTCGGGCGGCGGTCGAGATGTTGATGCGTGGGGACTATGTCGTGCCGTGGTTCAACGGCGAGTGGCGGTTGCACAAACCGATCATGGTGTACTGGTTCATGGCCGGTTCGATGAAGGTGCTGGGTCAGACGGAGCTGGCGCTGCGGCTGCCTTCGATCCTGGGGATGATCGTCACGGCGCTGTGCACGTACGGCGTGGGCAGGCGGATGTTTGGTGTTCACGCGGCGCGGTGGGCGTTTGTTGTGCTGGCGACGACGGTGCTGCCGATCTACATGGGACAGGCGGCGACGGCGGACGGTTTGTTAAATGGTTTCATCGCGTTGTCGATGCTGGCGATGGTCGAGGCGGCGTATCGGGGTGGGCGGTGGTGG
>JANQJT010000131.1 GCA_028281485.1 Phycisphaeraceae bacterium | reverse complement strand
CGTCGGCGCGGGCAGCACGGCCAGCGGCGACACGGTCTTCGCGCTCACCGGTGACCTGACCACGCTCACCGGCGGCACCTTCACCAACCACGGCGGCGGCAGCGGCAGCGTCACGATCAGCGGCAGCGCGACCAACGACGGCACCCTCTCCATGCAGGACGGCACCGTCGGTGACACGGTCACGGTCAGCGGAGATTACAGCGGCGCCGGCACCCTCGCTGTTGATGTGGATTTCACTGCTGACACGGCCGACAGGCTGATCGTCGGTGGTGATGTCGTCTCCGCCGCTACCGCGATCTCCGTCACCGATGTTTCCACGGGCGTGGAAAGCGGGAACGACATTTTGGTCATCGATGTCACGGGGAGCACCGCAGGAGGAGATTTCATGCTGGCGGGCGGGCCTCTCATGATCGGAGCGCTGACGTATGAACTCAATCTGGTGGGCTCTCAGTGGTTCTTGCAGCAGCTCATGTTTTTGCCGCAGAACGTGCTCTACGAGGTCTATCCGCGCAACCTGCAAGCTTTGAACATGATGCCGACGCACCGTCAACGGGTGCAGGATCGGACGTGGCTTGCCGGAGGTGAAGTCCCGTTTAAGGACGCCGGCGCTTGGATGAGGGTGGGCGGCGGGTTGAACGACTTCGATCCAAAGTTTTCAACGACCAAGCAGGACTCGGGAACGTCTGACATCGACTATGACATCAAAACCGCGAAGTTTGAGGCGGGGCTTGATGTGCTGCTGGGTGATTGGGGCAATGGCCGTCTTGTCGGGGGTTTTCGAGGGTTTTACGGTATTGCATCGCTTTCCGGGTCGTCGCCAAGCGTGAGCGGTGATATCGATACGAATGCGATTGGGGCCGGGTCCAGCCTGACGTGGTACGACGGCTCTGATTTCTATATCGACGCCCAACTGCAAGGCGTCTTGTTCGCGAGTGACCTTTCCACCAGCACGGGCGCCCTGGTTTCCGATAACAACGGGACAGGCTATGCCGCTTCGATTGAGGTTGGCAAATCGCTCCCACTCGGTGACACGTGTGCCGTCACACCCGAGTTGCAGTACGTCTATTACCATGTGGACTTTGACGGCTTTACAGCCGAGAGCGGCGAAAACGTCTCTCTTGACGATGGCACGACATCCGAACTCCGCCTCGGGGGCACGCTGGAACACCACGCCGCCGATTCGGGAAACCGAAACAACCGCCTGTTCGTCACGGCCAGCGCCATCCATCGCTTCGATGGCAAGACCGTTGTCAATTCCGCCTCGGATGCGTTAACCAGCGAATCGCGCCCATGGCGCGGCGAGGTTGGCGTGGGCGGATCACACGAATGGGAAGGTGCGGACGGACGGCGCTTCGCCATCTATGGCGAAGTGTCAGCCGGAACCGAGTTCGGTTCGAGGTGGAGTTCGGGCGGCACGCTGAATGGCCGAGTTGGCTTCAAGATGGAGTTCTGAAAAGACATCGAGACAGAAGAACGCTAGAGACTTAAACCTTATTTCATTTCTCCCCAAACTCGGCCGACGCGAATCGCACCCGGAAGCAAGGCGACAGCACCAACCTCTCGGTTCGACCGTCACATCAAAACCTTCCGCAAGACCGGTCCGTTAAACAGTTCGAGCCACTGTATCGCCGAAGCCCTCTTGACGTGACAGGATCGATGGTTCCAAGCCGCATCCCTCAGAAAGCGTTTAACAGGGTCAAGCTGATCTAGCACAGCCACTTACATGAAGCGCGATACCGCTAATCCATCGTGTGATAATCTCTCAAAACTCGCGCGCGATATCAATTCGAACCAGTTGTGAACAGGGAGGTGCAGTTGCGAGCCGTCGGCGCGAACGCCCGCCTTGTTAAATGAACGATTGATCGTCGGTAGTTCAGCGTACGTGCATGCGCACAACATAAGCGACGCGAGCACGACAAGGGCATGACTTTTCATCGTGATGGATTCCTAATCTGACGACTTCGGCGGGGCCCAACCTTCTTCGAGCATCTTGTGCGGCCAGAGTTCGCTATCGCTACGTGCCTCGTCGAGGTAACGCTTCAGCGTCTGTGTCAGTTCGGTCGCGCGCCGGCTGATGTCATCGCTCTCATCGAGATCGTTATCGAGGTCGTACACTTCCAGCGGGCTGTTCGTACCGTAGCGCACGGCCTTGACGTTCTCCCCGACGTGCAACACGCCCTGTCGGCCGCCGGCGGTCCCGTTGGGCAGCATGCGGATGAACTCCCAATACAGCACGTCGTGCTTCGGTTGCTCATCCGGTTTGTTGCGCAGCACCGGCACCATCGAGATGCCATCGATGCCCTTCGGCGGCTGAACGCCCGCCAACTCGCAGAAGGTCGGCATCATGTCCTGAAAGCCCGATACATGACCGCTGAGTCCGGGCTCGATTGTGCCTGGTTGCCAGGCAATCATGGGCACGCGCACGCCGCCCTCAAGGGTGTCGCGTTTGATGCCGCTGAGCGGGCCGTTGCTGTCGAAGAACCTCGTCATTGCGTTCGGGCCGGTGCCGTAGCTCGACTGCGGGCCGTTGTCGCTGGAGAAGATGACCAGCGTGTTCTCCGCCAGACCCTTTTCTTTGAGTAAGGCCAACACCTTGCCGATGTCGCGGTCCATGCGTGTGATCATCGCTGCGTATTTCTTATGAACGTCCGGCCAATCCTTGTCGGCGTACGGCGCGATATCGGGCGGGTTGAATGGGCTGTGCGGGATCGTGTACGCCAGGTAGAGGAAAAACGGCTTGTTGTGCTCACGGCGGATGTACTCCAGCGCCTTATCAGTGAACACATCGTGGCTGTACGTACCCTTTGTCAACTCGAGCTTGCCGTTGTCTTTGCAAAGCTGTTTGGGGTAGTAGTTGTGAGCCGCGACGTGAGTGTCGTAACCGATGAAGTGGTCGAAGCCCTGCTGCGTCGCGTAGCCGGACCGACCTTGCGGACCAAGGCCCCACTTGCCATAGCAGACGGTTTCGTAGCCGGCCTCCTTGAGCTTCTCCGCTATCGTCACATCCTGGTCGCGCAGGTTCTCTTTGCGCCAGTCGCCCCCGGGGTTGCCCTTGATATACCCGATCGCCTGACTCATGCCTGTCATCAGGCAGGCGCGTGACGGACCGCACACCGGCCCACCCGCGTAGTGCTGTGTAAACAGCAGACCTTCCGCGGCCATCCGATCGAGATTAGGTGTGAGGATGTGCTTCTGGCCCATCACACCGAGATCGCCGTAGCCAAGGTCATCGGCCAGGATGTAGATGATGTTGGGTTTATCCGAGGCAGTCGCGATACCGCAGAAACCCGACAGGCACCAGAGCAAGGCCCAACAAATATGACACACAATCCGGCTGTGAAACATCGATAACCTCAATTCAGACGACTCACGACGAGCGCTGTGTTCAAAAACTGTGTCGCCCGATCGCGGTGAGCGGTAAAGCTCTTTTAAAAGTGAATCAAGCCAATGTTGAGCGTAGCACTAGCACGCTCTGCGAGCAATGGCGTACAGCAACATCCCAGATTAATTGCAGATTGAGATGCTTCGGTGACGTTGCTCAGGCCGCTTTACGGTAGTGCGTGATGAGACCGCCAAGGATCTGGTCGCACTCAATGGGCTCACCTTTATAGGCCTCGGAATGGGCCGTCCGGATTAAGGATTCGATTCCCTATGCGCTCAATCCATCGCGCGAAAAACTCTCAAAACTCGCGCACGAATAAGTTTTAAAAGGGTTTTGAACAGGGAGCTTTCAACGAAAAACCGTCGCATCACGCGACGGTTTTTTTCATTGCCGCAGTGCGTAGACGGTCTCGACGCGATAGGTCCAACCGATTTAACGGTAGTCTACCGGGCTGTATCTGAATGGGAGCTTGTGTGCGGTTATCACGCGCACGAGCAGTCGGTCGATTGCGAATCGCGGCGAAAGCATCGGCATCCGTGCAGGTTGATCCCGTGGGCCGTGACGAGCAGGACGCTCCCGATAAGGGTCACGATGCTCGCGGGAGGCATGTTGAGACTCGCCGCACCCGTCTGCGGATCGATGGTCACCGAAGGACAGCACGTATCGACGCCGAACTCCGAGTTAGTCGCGACCGGCGACGAAGCTCCTGCGGCAGGGGGGCGGGATTGTTGCGTTGACGCCGATGACACGGTTTCGGTGTCAACCAGGGGAATCAACAAGCCAGCCACGATCAGCGCGGCCCCAAGCCCCGCGGCGATGAGGGCGGCCCGCCGTCGGTGGATGCGATAGCCGCGATAGATCACCAGCAGCGCCAGCGGCAAGATCAGCGCCGCCAGGATCCAATGCGCCGCGGGGTGTGACCAGACCGAACCAAAGGCGGGGAGCAGGAGGAACAGGAACGGCGCGATAAGACAGTGCACCGCGCACGCCACCGACGCCGTGATGCCCAACACGTCCAGCTTCTGCGATAGCGTGAATCCGCCGTCGTGAGTCGATAGCGCCGGACTATTATTCTCGATTGAGCTCATGGTGCTTCTGTGATACTCGATGGGTTGCGGTTATGTCAGTTCCCCGCGGGCTGCCCGGCGGGCACGTCCCAACTGGGCAGCGTGTCTTCGTAAGTCAGCCAAGCGTCCGGGCCATCCGCCATCTCTTCGTCGGTGAGCAACGCTTCATCGAGGCGTGCTTCGACGGTTTGTTGATCCAGGCCGGTGCCGATGAAGACGATCTCCTGGCGGCAGTCGCCGACCTGCTCGTCCCAGTTCTCCTCCAGCCACGCGCGCGTCTCGGGGTCCTGGGGCCAGTTCTCTTTGCCCACCGCCGCGTACCAGTAGCCTGCGCGGTCGATCACCAGCGATGCGCCGGCCTGCGACCAGACGGCGCAGTAGTGCGGCCGGCTGGCGACCCACAGGTAACCCTTGGAGCGGATGACCCCCTTCAGCCCGTTGTTAATGACATCCATCAGGCGAGCCGGGTGGAACGGTTTGCGGCGACGGTAGACGAAGCTGCCGATGCCGTACTCCTCGGTTTCGGGCGTGTGTTCGCCGTTGAGCTCCTTGATCCAGCCGGGCATGAGGCTGGCCTCGACCTCGTCGTACGTGCCGGTGCCGATCACCTGGGACAGGTCCACCTTGCCCTGGGTCACGCAGAGGAGTTTGGCGCCGGGGTTGAGGTGATGCAGGATGCCCTTGAGTCGCTCGACGTCGTCTTCGGCGACGAGATCGCACTTGTTGATGATGATGACGTTGGCGAACTCGATCTGGTCGGTGAGCAGGTCGACGATGGTGCGTTCGTCCTCGTCGCTCATGCCCATCTCGCGATCGCTGAGGCGCTGGGTGCTGTCGAAGTCGTTGAGGAAGTTGGCCGCGTCGACCACGGTGACCATGGTGTCGATCTCGGTGAGGTCGCTGAGGCTCAGGCCGTCTTCGTCGCGGAAGCTGAAGGTCGCCGCCACGGGCATCGGCTCGGCGATGCCGGTCGACTCGATCAGCAGGTAGTCGAACCGCCCTTCCTCGGCGAGCTTGCGGACCTCGATGATCAGGTCTTCACGCAGCGTGCAACAGATACACCCGTTGGTCATCTCGACCATCTTCTCTTCGGTGCGCGACAGGGACGCGCCGCCGTCTCGCACGAGCGAGGCGTCGATGTTCACCTCGGACATGTCGTTGACGATCACCGCGACGCGCAGGCCCTGGCGGTTGTTGAGCACGTGGTTCAGCAGCGTGGTCTTGCCGGCCCCGAGAAAACCGGATAGCACGGTGACGGGCAGTTTCTTGTCGAGTTCCTGAATCATGGCCGGTTCCTTGCGGTCTAGGCGGGCGTCACGGAACGCTGTGTGGTGTGGCCGGATGCCAACGCGAGGCGTCAAGTGACGGGTTTTCAGCCTGTAAGTAACACCATTGCAAAGCGTTAGCGAACGACACCAGATATCTGATAATGATATTTTGTTATCATTTGATGTCAAGACGGCTACCGCGTTACACCCTTTTCAAGATGAAGACCCGCTGCGATCCGGCGAGCAACGGGTTGGAGGTGCCGGTCGTCGTTTCGGCTGAGATCCCCCGTGAGCCGAGTTCGACGGCGCTGCTGGGTCCGGGCGGGGTGATGCTGTTGCGTCGGCGCCCATGCGCTTACACCACCGGTACTCGTTCCGTATAGAAGACGATGCGTGACGCCATCGCTGAAAAAAGTGGTCGGATAGTGGCTTGCTCAGGACCCCTCAGGGATCGCCGTGAGGTCTGAGGTGATTTCACGGCGCCAGGTTCCGGGGATGGGCCGGTGCTGCAAGGTCTCGCCGGAACTGCCCGAACTCATCACCGATGCGTCGTCGATGTAGAACTCCTGATTTGAACTGCTCGGCAGGATGTAGAACTCGATCTTGCTGACGTTCCCTGACCACGTCGGCGTGATCTGGCCGGTGAGGTTGGTCCACGAGGTATCCGCGGTGCCCACATCGACGAAGGTGTGCGTGGCTCCGCCATTCATGGTCACGCGCAACCCGAAGAAGACCATCGAATCCGAAAAGTCCTTCATGTTCACCCACAGGTCCGTGTTGTAGGTCTCGCCGGACTCCACTTTTCCGGTCAGGTCCTGCGACACGCCCGCCGAGGCTGAGCTTCGGTTCCTGATGTGCACGGCGCGTGAGCCGGCGTACGGATCGGTGGTCGTTGACTCGGGAACGCACACGTCGCCGAATTGAGTCCAGGGGCCCAAGCCACTCTCCATATCACCGTTGGTGATGATCTCTTCGGGCGCATCGTTTTCATCCGGATCGATCGCGACGCTGAGGATGCGCACGGTCGAATCGATGGTGGCCCGACCATAGAGACGGACCGCATCCGATGGATCATCGGAAAGCATGGCGTCGTCTTCATCGACGATCATGTACTCGATCGTGCCCCGACCCAGCGCGATCGGCGACGACCACACGCCCGAGTCGTGATCGATGCGCCAGGTATCGCTCGCGGCCATCTGATACAGGCCCCATTCGATGGCGGACTCGGCGAGGATCGTCGCATCGGCGCCGTCCGCGTCCATCTGTTGGTTGCGCAGGCCCACACGGGCCGAGGTGATCGCAGACAGACCGATGACGGTCAGCAGCATCGCCAGCGTGAGCACCATGACGTAGGCGCTGCCGGATCGCATGCCCGGTTGATCGGTTCGGGTTGACATCTGCTTTGCGCACATGTGTCAATCGATCTCCTGATCGGGATGGAGCCGGGCGTCGGTGCGCAGCGCGGTGCGCGTGGCGAGGACCATCCCGCCCTGTCGGATGCGGACCACGATGCGTTTGATCCCGTGATCGCTGCCGTGGGTATGGCCGGGGTTGGATTTATTGGCGTAGGTGACGCTGACCCCACGCCGCAGGTCTTCGGCTCCCGTGATCGCGTTCCCGTCTCGATCGATCGGGGGCTTGCGGGTCCAGCCGTCGTAGTCGTCCACATCGTCGAATCCGGTGCGTCCTGCCGCGGCGGTCTCACCGCCCTCCGTGCCGATCGAGGTGGTGGTCTGGTCCGGGTCCTCGTAAGACTGTGCCATGATCTCGTTCATCATCTCGTCGGCGAGGTTGGCCGCCATGCCGCGCTGATCGGCCAGGTATCGCGAGGTGCGGGCCGAGCCGACCGTGTTCAGCAGCGCCGCGAGCATCACACCCACGATCAACAGCGAGATCACGGACTCGACCATGGTGAATCCGGTCCGTGTGATCCGTCCGCTGGTTGGGGTGTCAACTCGTCGCGTCATCCGCCCGTCCCTCCGACACGAACGCTCACGTAATCGACCTCGGCTGCGCCGTAAGAGGCGTAGATCGAGACGTAAGGGCGATCGACCCAGACGACGTGTGAGTTCATGCAGTCGATCGTGTAAGTGCCGTGGTCGACGCCGTCGATGGTGAGGTGGGTCGTGAGCGCCGCCGGATCGACCACCATGCGGATTTCCTTCGTGTCGGTGTCCAGGCCGGTGATCGTCGCCAGCGTCGTGGACCACAGCGCGTTGGGGAAGGTCTTGAGTTCGACGGTCTGTGTGTTGTCGGCTTCGAGCGTGACTTCGACACACACCACGCTGTACTCATTGCCGGCGTGTTCGTTGATAATACGAAAGGCGATGAACGAACCGTCGGACAGGATCGGGCGCATGTGGACGACCGCGGTGACCGGCTCGCTGTTACGGTCCGGTGGGTAACACTCCAGCTCGTTGTCGATCGTCCACACGCCATCGGAGACCAGGGGCATGCTGAACGGCTGACCGTCCTTGCGGACCCAGTCCCCCACGCCGTCGGCGTTGATGTCAAGAAGCGTGGGATCGTGTTCGAAATCTGCTTCCCATATAGCGGTGAGCACCTCGGGGCGGTTGGGCAACGCGATGCGCTGCTGCCGATTGATCGTGTCGGTGCCGTCGATAGAGAGGGAGACGGTGACAGCGGTGCCGTAGTCGCGTGTGAGGGTCTGGTCCGGTCCTGCGGTGAGATAGACACCGTGCAGCGTGTATCGAATCCCGCGATTGTCATTGATGTCCCACGTAGCCCCCGTGTCAGAGGTCCAGCCGTAGCCGGCACCGTCGGCATACTGGACCTTGGCGGCCCCGCTGGATGGGTCGTTCGAAGCAAAGACGAGCTGATAGTCAGTCCCCGTTGCGAGACTCACATCACTTGAAAAAGAGGTCTCGACCCATTCGGTGGAGCTGGGCAGTGTGCTTTCCGCGACCGGTTCCTCGACGAGGATCGTATCCGAAGGTTGTGGATCAACCCCGCTGGCGTCGTTGCTGCGGATTTGGACCAACAGCTCGCCGTCGTCTGCCCCCTCTTGGCACGCCCGATACTCGACGCGTGTCGGCCGCCAGGACGTGGCGCCGCTGGGCACGGTCACAAGCTGAGCCAACCAGTTTGTGTCCTTGATTTTTTTGGTATTCGTGCCGGTTGTGGCGTTGTGTGAATCGATGACCTGCTCGACGGATTCGATGATCGGGCCGGGGTAGGTCTCCGTGACGGACGTGGTGTGGTAGTCAAAGTGCAACGCGGTGACGTGGTCGATGACCGGGGCGGGCGTGCCGCCGTTGTAGGTACGGGTCAGGGGTGATCCGGGTGTGCCGTCCCAGGCGTAGCGGATGCGTTCGGGGCTGCCGTCGCCGTCGCGGTCGTTGACGGTGAAGGTGATCGCGGTGGCGGTGCGCTCGGCGATGTAGATCGCGTAGCGCAGCTCGTGGGCGAGCGTGCTCAGGCCCGCCTGGGTCTCGATGCCGCGGTCGACGCGGCTGTCCGATCCGGGCAGCACCTGCGCGGTGAGAACGAAGACCGATCCCACACCCACCATCGTGATCGACATCACCGCCAGGGAGACGGTGGTCTCCATGAGC
>JANQJT010000083.1 GCA_028281485.1 Phycisphaeraceae bacterium | reverse complement strand
GAGGTTGCTGTGCCAGACCATGAGGCGACAGGTGGTGGTGGGCGCGGCGGGGTCGTTTTCCCAACCGGCCTCGACGGCGGTGAACAGATGGTTCTTGCTGAAGGTATTGAGTGAGATGTGGCTGGCGACGGCGGCGCTGTTGGCCAGGCCCGCCTGTAGATAAAGCAGGCCTTCGACGAGATCGGGGTCGACGTGGTCGTAGCGGATGACGAAGCCGGGGCCGTTGTCGGGGAAGGCGACGGCCGGTGAGTTGACCAGGGGCGTGGCGATGAACTGTGCGGTTTCGTCGTTGGCGACGCGGTTGGCGTCGAAGAACGCGGTGGGGTCAAGCTTACCAACGGTGACGGTGATGGCGGGGTCTTCGAAGGCGTAGGTCCACCACAGCTCGGTCAGCGCGATGGGGGTATCGTCGAGGTCGTCGTTGACGCCGAAGCCGGAGCCGATGTTGTCGGAGAGGGATTCGTCGTGATTGTGTGTGATGACCTGCCCGCCCTCGACGAGGAAGCCGACGGCGCCGAGATCGCGGAGGGTGAGTTCTCCGACGATGTCGAAGCTGCCTGACAGGAGGGACTGGCTGTCGGTCAGTGAGCGCGTGGCGTGTTGGCCGATGAGGGTGTAGGCGAGTTCGAGGTCGAAGGATTCGATGATGCCCTGGCCGTCGATGATCTCGAGTTGATTGGGATCGATTGCCTGGAACAACTGGTCACTGGATGCATCGGTGAATGTGTCAGAACCGGTGGCGACGGCCGGCACCAGCGCGACGAGGAGGGTGATGACCGCTTGGGTGATCATCGGATGAAGATTTGTATTGCCATTGGCTTCATGCATTTAAGTCTCTTTTACTGTCTTGGACTGACCGTTGAAAGAATAAATCTTAGGTATGCCTAATTATTGATGTTGTAGTCCCTATACCACGCGGCGTCAAGTTGCGTCCGATGCGGAGGAAGAAAACCGGCATTCTGGGTCGAAAAGTGCAATTCAACGGTTCGGGTAAACGTCTGAACTATGCCGATAAGGTTACCTGCATAAGATGTTTAAGTGATTGGCCCCGCCCCCAAGCCCCCGGTACTATCCAAGAAATGATCCAATCGACGCGACAGGACATCTATACCGCGACGGTCGCCCACTACCTGGCACCGATCAAGCGGTATCTCGATGATCCGGCCGTGACCGAGGTGATGATCAATCACGCCCACGAGATCTACATTGAAAAAGAGGGGCAGATGATTCTGACCGAGTCTCGCTTCGCCGACCAGGAGGCGTACGAGGCGGCGGTGAACAACATCCTCCAGTACACGGGGCGTTCGCTGTACGACCAGTTCTCGTTGATCGACGCGCGGTTGCCGGACGGCAGTCGGGTGCACGTGGTGAAGGAACCGTGTGCGCGGTTCGGCATCGCGGTGGCGATCCGGAAGTTCAGCAAGTCGATGCTGGACATGGACTGGTTGGTGGAACTGGGGACGATGACGCCGCAGGCGCGTGAGTATCTGAACGTGCTGGTGCTGAGCGAGCGGAACCTGGTGGTGGCGGGCGGCACGTCGACGGGCAAGACGTCGCTGCTGAACGCGATCAGCGGGATCATCCCAAAGAACAGCCGGATCGTGGTGATCGAAGACTCGGCGGAGCTGCAGCTGCAACAGGATCACGTGTTGTCGCTGGAGACCAAGCCGCCGGATCGCTACGGCCGCGGCGCGGTGGGGATCCGCGAGTTGTTCCGTTCGTCGCTGCGTTTGCGTCCGGACCGGATCATCATCGGTGAGGTGCGCGGGGGCGAGGCGCTGGACATGATCCAGGCGATGACGTCGGGCCAGGGCGGCTCGATGGGCACGCTGCACGCGAACAACCCGGCCGATGCGCTGAATCGCCTGGAGACGATGGCGATGATGAGTGACGTGGAGATACCGCTGCACGCGCTGCGTGCCCAGGTGGCCAGCGCGATCGACGTGATCGTGCAGATGAATCGTTTTGTGGGCGGCCGGCGCCTGGTGACGGAGGTCTCGGAGGTCAAGCCGCTCACAAGCGAGGGCCAGTACGAGCTGGTGGACATCTTCAACATGCAGCCGGTGACGGACGAGAGCGGGGAAAAAACGCTGCAATTGCGGTGGACCGGTGAGCGTTCTTCTGTTGCGGGCCGCCTGAAGCCCGACGAAGAGAAGCTGGTCGGCGAGTTGACGAAGCCGATCTTCACCTGATGGTGACGAAGATAATGGTCGAGGTCGTGATGCGTTTATCCAGTGGCAACAACACAGCGCGGCGCCGTGACGCGTCGCCGGTCTCGGACGAGACGGGTGCGACGACGCTGGAGTGGGTGTTGCTGTTGGCGGCGATCGCGGTGCCGAGCTACTGGATCGTGCGGCTTGCGATCATGACCCTGGTCGGTCACTACCAGCTGGTGACCACGATGAACGGGCTGCCCTTCCCTTAAGCGGGAAGCGAAGGATACGGAAAGGAACCGTTATGAAGCGTTTGTTAGCGACATTGAAGCGTGCCTACACCGACGAGCGGGGTGCCGAGGGTCTGGAGAAAATTCTGATCATCGCGGCGGTGGTGCTGCCGTTGCTGGCGGTATTGATCTTCTTCCGCGACGAGATCGCCGAATACCTCAGCGACGAGGCGTCGGACGTGATGGACGACGCGTCGAGCGACCCGACGATGCCGGATGTCAACTGAGGTGTTGTGAACACGAGCCCACGATACGCATCGGCACAGACCCATGGATGAGGTTGGCAACTGGATCGCGTTTGGACTGCTGACGGTGGTGCTCGTCGTCGCGGCGGTGACGGACGTGAAGACCGGCAAGGTCTTCAACTGGCTGACGCTGCCCGCGATAGGAGTTGGGCTGGTGTTGGCGGCGTTGCGCGGCGCGATGACGGCCGGTGAGCCGAGCGCGTGGGGCGCAACGCAGGCGGCGCTGATCGCCACGCTGGCGGCGCTGCTGGGATTCGGATTGCTGGTGATTTTGACCGGCGGACTCGGTTTTGGAGACGTGAAACTGATGGGCGCGGTGGGCGCCCTGACGGCGAGTTGGCAATGCGTGGCATCAACGGCGATTTACGCGTTTGTCGTGGCGGTGGGAATCGCGATCGTCGTGATGATCCGCGGCGGCCTGGTCAAGCGAACGATGCACCGGCTATTGAGCGTGTTGCTGACGCGGGCGAGTCGGACGGATGTGAATCTTCCCAACGACAGCCCGAAGATTCCGTTCGCGGTGGCGATCGCGGTGGGCGGGGTCGTGGCGGGCGCGGAGGTTCTGTTGGGAGTGGACACGCCCTGGGCGGCGAACTGGTGATCGCGGGGCGCGGGTGCAAGGCCCTTGAAAGGAGCCGGACTTGTTGACGCAACAGGTCATCCTGGCGGACGGCGCATCGGTGTGGGCGCAGGCGGCGACGAGCCGACTGGGCGTGATGTGCCTGGTGTCGGGGGCGGTGCTGTTGGCCGCGATCGTGTTGGGTGTGCTGGTGCTGCGGCGGTGTCACGGCCAGGGGTGGGTGCGACGGGGACTGGAGGATAACGACGGGACGGCGACGGTGGAGTTTGTTTTGGTGATGCCGGTGCTGCTGTTTTTGATGCTGTCGCTGGCGCAGGTGACGGTGATGATGGGGGCGAACGTGGTGGTGCATTACGCGGCGTTCAGCGCGGCGCGGGCGGCGATCGTGCACGTGCCGGCCAACTACCCCGACGGGTTGTACACACCGCAATTGAATGAACCGCCCTACTCGCCGTACCACTGGAGCGACCCGGGCGTCGTGGCGTTGTACGACACGAACGGCGATCCGCCGAACCGTTACACACAAGAACAGGGCCGTATCAAGCACGACAAGATTCACCAGGCCGCGGCGTTGACGCTGATGGCGGTCAGCGGGCGGCAGGATTCGATGTCGCAAGAGCTGACCGACAGCACGGGCGGCAGCAGCGGCGCCGATGCGGTGGTCGATGCGCTGTCGGATTATTATTCGGGCGCGGACGAGCCGCCGTGGGTCGAGCGATTGGCGGCCGACCGGTTGCGCTAC
>JANQJT010000042.1 GCA_028281485.1 Phycisphaeraceae bacterium | reverse complement strand
TCGAAACCGAAGTCTTCTTTCGTTCACCGGCCAGCGATGAGCAGCGCATCCTGATCCCTGGTGTTGTTGTCGCTGGTGAGGCGGATTGTTGCGTGGTGCGATTTGACCGCGCGGACCTGCCGTTCGAGAAGGACGCGGGCGTGCTGGTTTATTACCACAAAGGCAACGCGTTCTTCCAGCAGGCGGGGCACGTCTTCGAGCTGGGCGAGCGCGTGTTGGAAGGTGAAGATGCGCCGGCGATGTACGTCACGGTGGAGATGATGGGTGACGCGGTCTCGGCCGACAGCCGCCAGTGCTATCGCGTGTCGACGCTGCTGGATGAGTTGACGTGTTCGGTGGACGGTATGGCCGGCGTGACGCTGGCGGACGTCAGCTTCACGGGTGTTTCGGTGATCACCGAGGCGACGTACCAGGCCGGTCAGACGGTCTCGATCACGCTGAGCCACGGCGACCAGGCCTACACCGGGCCGATGGTGGTGAACAACCGCAAGGAGCTGCCGGGCGGCATGAACCGCTACGGCCTGTACTGCGCGGACGCGGCGGACTCCAAGCAGCTCCGCCACGCGCTGCACCTGATGACGATGTCGCTGCAACGCGAGCAGCTTCGTCGGCAGAGCGGTGCGCCCGTCGGCGGGTGATTCACACGCAGAAGTCTTGCAATGAAAGCGGCGGCTCTTAGCGAGTCGCCTTTTTTTATTGGGGTGCGTTTGGGGTCAGGAAGTGGGTGAGAGGGGGCGCGTGGCGGGGGGGAGCGTGTCGTCCATCTGTCGGGCGGCCTGGTCGTAGATATCGATACACTTTTTGGCGGCGCCTTCCCAGGTGAGCGTGCGGACCTCCATGTCGGCGCCCTCGCGGAGGGTCTGGCCGAGGGAGGGGTGCTTGAGGACGGCGATGATCATGTTGGCCATCTCGTCGACGTCCCAGAAGTCGACCTTGAGGGCGTGGTGGATGACCTCGGCGACGCCGGAGTTCTTGGAGATGATGACGGGCACGTCGTGTCGGATGGCCTCGAGGGGGGCGATGCCGAAGGGCTCGGAGACCGAGGGCATGACGTAGACGCTGGCCATCTTGAAGACGCGTTCGACGTCGCTGCCGCGGAGGAACCCGGTGAACAGGACCTTGTGACCGATGCCCATTTCGGCGGCGAGCTCGATGACCTGGACGGCCATGTCGCCGGAGCCGGCGATGACGAACTTGGCCTGGGGGTACTTGTCGAGGACTTTCTTGGCGGCGGCGACGAAGAACTCGGGGCCCTTCTGGAAGGTGAGTCGGCCGAGGAAGAGGACGATCTTGTCGTCGCGGTGGATGGCGGTGGGTTCGTGTGCGAGGGGTTTGTCTTCGGTGTCGATGCCGTTGTAGCAGACGTGTAGTTTGTCGGGTTCGACGCCGTAGCGGTGCTCGCAGATCTTGCGGGTGAGGTGCGAGACGCAGACGACGCGGATGGCGCCGTGCATGCCGCGGCGTTCGATGTCGTAGATGAGCTGGTGGATGTTTTCACCGGCGCGGTCGAACTCGGTGGAGTGGACGTGGATGACCAGGGGCTTGCCGGAGAGGGCGGCGAGTTCGAGGCCGGCGGGGTAGGTCATCCAATCGTGCGCGTGGATGACGTCGAAGTCGAGGTGGCCGGCGAGTGCGAGTGCGTTGCGTGCGTAGCGTTGGGCCTGTTGGATGACGTCGCCGCCGTAGTCTTCGTCGTCGGGGGGCAGGGTCGGTGGGGGTGCGGGTTGGCTCAGCGGTGCGCCGGGTTGGAGGTGTGCGGGGTCTTGCGGGGCGGTCGGATCGTTGGGGTCAACGGGTAGGCCGGCCTTGATGCGGGCGATGCGCTGCTGCTCCTCGATGGTGCGCTCGTAGGTCTTGGGTGTCTGGTAGGGGCCAGCCAGCCATTGGGGGGTGATCTTGAAGCTGACCTGATCGTGGCGTTCTTGCGCGGTGGCCTTGGGTGTGGTCGGGGGTGTGTGGTGACCGGGATGTGCGGGTGAGCCGGGGGCTTGCGTGTGACGGGGCACGGGTGCGGCGGGGGAGAGCAGTCGGACGTGTGAGGTGTAGTCTTCGTCGACGTGTTTGGGCAGGACGAAGAGGATTTCAACGCCCATGGAGGACATCGCGCGCGTCAGGCCGTAACAGGCGGTGCCGAGTCCACCGCTGATAAATGGGGGAAACTCCCAGCCCAACATCAATACGCGCATGGTCTACCCCTGCATTACGCGGCCTTTAATTCTGGTGTGAGCGAAAATCGCTTGCCTCAAGGGGCCGGTATTGTAGCAAAACAGTCCCCTTTATGGGTCTTACAATCGGCGGTTTGGGCGTCGGAGCAGTAGAATATTCGTCATGCCGGTTGAGAAAGACATCTGGACGACGCGGAAGCTGCTGGGGTGGACCAGCGGTTACCTGGAGAAGCAGGGTGTGCAGTCGCCGCGTCTTTCCGCGGAGATGCTGTTGGCGCACGTGCTGAGTGTCCCGCGTGTCAGTCTTTATACCGATTTGGATCGGCCGGCCGGGGATTTGGAGCGTGCGGCGTACCGGGAGCTGGTCGAGCGCGCGGCGGCACACGAGCCGGTGCAGTACCTGGTGGGGCGGGCGCACTTTTTCTCGATGGTGTTCGAGGTGAACGCGGATGTTTTAATCCCGCGGCCGAGCACGGAGACGCTGGTTGAGCACGTGATCCAGCACGCCAAGCGGACGCCGGGTTTCCGTGATCCGGTGGTGGCGGACATCGGCACGGGCAGCGGCGCGATCGCGGTCTCGCTGGCCAAGCACCTGCCGGGTGCGCGGGTGATCGCCACGGACCTCAGCGACGCGGCGCTTGCGGTGGCGCAACGGAACGCGGAAACCAACGGCGTGGCGGATCGGATCGAGTTCCGCCGGGGCGATCTGTACGAAGCGATGGGTGAGCGGGTGAACTACCTGTGCAGCAATCCGCCTTACATCTCGGATGCGGAGTGGGCGGAGGTTGAGTCGAACGTGAAGGATTACGAGCCGACCGGGGCGTTGCGGAGCGGGGCCGACGGGCTGGATCATCTGCGACCCTTGATCGCGCAAGCGGGTGAGCACTTGTTGGAACCGGGTCAGTTGGTGTTTGAGATCGCTGCCAGTCAGCGCGGTGCGGTGTTGGAACTGGCTGGGTCGGCGACGCACATCGACGGCGCGCACGTGGTGGCAGACGCTGAGGGTTTTGACCGGGTGTTGGTCGCGGATCGGGTTTAGGTGGCGGGGTCAGTCGTGACGCGGCGTGATGCGCTGAATCGGGGGATCGGATTGATTGGACGGTGAATCGGCGTCGCGATCGCGCGCGGGGGGTCGTGCGGGCGGGCGGGGGCGATCGGAGTCAGCGTTTCGGTCGCGGCGCTCCTGCCAGCGCTGGCGCATGGTGTCGCGGGGCGGGTGGTCGAGGTGGCGTGGGTGTTGGCCGGACAGGAGGCGTTGGAGTTGTTCGTCGACGATCTGCTGCTTGCGCTGGGCGTGTGCGTCGAGTTCGGCGCGGTGTTCGGCGAGTTTTTCCTGCATGTCGGTGATGCGCCGGCGGTGGAGCTGGCGTCGCAGGTCGAGGTGTTTTTCGAGGTTGCTGCGCAGCTGGGCGGTGTGTTGCTCGGCGAGCTCGGCGTTACCCTGCTCGCGGGCCTTGCGCACCTGGGCGGCGAGGGTGACGTTCTGGATGCGCAGGCGCCGATCGGCGACGAGCATGCGATAGAGGTTGGGGTCGCTTTCGCGGGCGCGGAGCATCTCCTGCATGGGCGGTGAGCTGTAGACGCGGCTGAGGAACTGTCGTGTGCGCTGGGGGTTGTCTTCCTTGCTGTTGGCGATGCGCTGGTGCCAGCGCGGGTTGACGTCCTTGATGACGAGCATGACCTGTTCGAGCTGGGCGTCGGTGGCGGGTTGATCGGGACGGTGGTGTGCGTCGATCCGGGGCGGGGCGTCTGGCTTGGCGTTCTGGGCGCAGGCGGGGTGTGGCCACGCGGTGGTGGTGAGGGCGAGGACCGTGATGAAGAGGATCGGGTAACGCATGGTTGGAAAAACGTGTGGTTTTTCGTGATCGGATCAGTCGCGCGGCGGCGGTGGCGGGCCTAAGTTGAAGCCGGCCTCGGCGTCGGCTTCGCCGGAGAGGTACTCGGCGAGGCGCTGGTCGATCAGGCCGTCCTTTTCCTGTTCGTAGTTGTCGACCTCTTCTTTGAGGTCTTTGAGCTGTTGCTCGAGGCGTTCGAGGCGTTTTTCCTTGAGGGTCTGCTGGACGTCGAAGCGTTGCTCGAGCGCATCGCGGAGCTTCATGGTGAGCTGCTCGGCTTCGTCCTCTCGGCCGGCCTGTTGGGCGTCGCGGATCCTGCGGACGAGGGATTGGACCTCGCCGCGCAGCTTGCGTTCGGAGACGATGGCGTTGAAGTGTTCGGGGTCGTTTTCCTTCATGTCCATCATGGGCTGGGTGCGCTGATAGATGATGGGCAGGAAGCGGTTGGCCTGCTCGGGGTTGCGTTCGATCATGTCCTGGACGCGCCGGTGTCTTTCGGGGTCGAACTCCTGGAGGAAGTCGAGGAGCTCTTGTTTTTGTTCGGCGGTGATGGGGTCGGCGTTGCGCCAGTTGCTTTGCCGAGCGGGTCCTCCCTGTTCGGCGCGGCGCTGTTCCCAGCGCTGGCGCATCTCGTCGCGGTTGGGTCGGTCGGGTGGGCGTTCGCCGGGTCGGTCGGGCGGGCCATCCTGTGCGAGGGCGCCGGTGGTGATACAGCAGGCGGCGAGCAGCGCCAGGCCGAGTGTCCACGTGTGGCGGTTCATGTTGGTGTTCCTTGGTGCGTAGAAGTGCTGATGCTTAACTGGGGTCGACGGCGTTGAGCAGTTCGTCCAGTTCGTTGTTCCAGGTGTCGGTTTCGGCCAGGGGGTCTGTGTCATCGGAGATCGCCAGGGCGTAGAGCTGGGACTCGAAGTCGTCGAGGCCGAGGTCCGCATCGAGTGTGTCGCCGGACAACAAGGCCTCGATCGTCGCCAGGTCGGAGTCGGAGAAGGTGGGACCGATCTGGTTGGGCTGGTAGAGGACCGCGGCGAGGACGAGGACGAAGCCGACGACGGCGGCGACGCGCCAGCCGGCCCAGTGTGTCCAGCCGATGCGCCCGG
>JANQJT010000032.1 GCA_028281485.1 Phycisphaeraceae bacterium | reverse complement strand
CGGTCAGCCGCTGCTGCCGATGATCGGCAAGGCGTACGGGGCGGGGCTGAACGTGCGCGGGTCTTGTGAGGACGGTCAGCGGCGGAATGCGGGGGCGTGCGTGTCGGCGATCGACGGGCTGATGGTGGATATCCTCGCCGCCGAGCGCGTCATGTTGAACTTCCTCTGTCACCTGTCGGGGATCGCGACGCTGACGGCGCGGTTCGTCGATGCGGTGGAGGGCACGGGCGCGAAGATCTACGACACGCGCAAGACGATCCCCGGTCTGCGGGGGCTGGCCAAGTACGCGGTGCGGTGCGGCGGGGGGTGCTGTCACCGCATCGGGTTGTACGACGCGGTGCTGATCAAGGACAACCACCTGTTCGGTTACGAGGGTGCGGCGCTGCGGCGGCACCTGGAGGGCGTGGTGAAGCGGGCGCGGCAGGAGGAGGCGGGGTTTGTGGAGGTGGAGGTCGACACGCTGGAGCAGTTGGAGCAGGTGTTGGCTTGCGATGTCGATATCGTGTTGCTGGACAACATGGGGCCGGACGCGTTGCGGCGGGCGGTGGCGATGCGAGACGACGCGGCGGCGGGCGTGCAGTTGGAAGCCAGCGGGGGTGTGGACCTGGACAGCGTGCGCGCGATCGCGGAGGCGGGTGTCGACCGCATCGCCATCGGCGCCCTGACGCACTCGGCGCCGGTGCTCGATCTGGGCCTGGACGTCACGGCGGAATACGAATGAACACGCCGACCTACAACGCGGCGCAGCGACGACGCATCCTCCAGATCGCGCGCGAGGGTGTGGCGGAGGCATTGGCCGGCGGGCAGCTCGAGGTCGATGCCGGTGAAGACGAGGGGTATCTGACCGAATCGCGCGGGTGTTTCGTGACGCTGCACACACGCGGCGGCGACCTGCGCGGATGCATCGGGACGTTCGCGGCGGACGGGCCTTTGGTCGAAACGCTGGTGAAGATGGCCGGTGCGGTGACGCGCGACCCGCGGTTCGTGACTCAGCCGGTGACGCTGGCCGAACTCGACCGCCTGGTGATCGAGGTGTCCGTACTCACGCCGCTGCAGCCGATCGATGATCCGTTGGGGATGCGGGTCGGTGTTGATGGGATTTACATCACGGCCGATCGGATGGGGTCGCGTGTGAGCGGGTGTTTCCTGCCGCACGTGGCGACGGAGATGGGGTGGGACGCGGAGATGATGCTGTCGATGTGCTGCGCGCACAAGATGGGGCTGGATGCGGACGCGTGGCGTGAGCGGGGCGACATGACCTTCAGTGTCTTTCAGACCGAGATCATCGAGGAGGGTGTCGAATGAGTGTGTACGACCCGCCCCGGTCTTTCGATGACGCGTGCGGCACGCTTGGCCTGGAGCTGGAGGCCGCCGAGCGCGATCGTCTGGCGGCGTATCTCGAGCTGCTGTTGGAGACGAACAAGCAGTTCAATCTCACCGCGATCAAGGACCCGGCCGAGGCGTGGCAGCGCCACATCCTCGACAGTCTTTCGCTGTTGCCGTTTGTCGCCGAGTCGCGGAGCGTGATCGATGTCGGCTCGGGGGGTGGGCTGCCGGGGATTCCGCTGGCGTGTGTGTTGCCGGAGCTGCCGATCACGCTGGTCGAGGCGACGGGCAAGAAGGCGCGGTTCCTGGCGACGTGTGTGAGTGAGCTGGGGCTGGGGCGCGTGGAGGTGGTGAC
>JANQJT010000010.1 GCA_028281485.1 Phycisphaeraceae bacterium | reverse complement strand
CGTCGGGTTCACCACGCCGTCGTAGTTGAAGTCGCCGCTCTGCCAGACCCGATCCGACCCCAACCAGTTCAGCGTCAGCGCCGCCAGGTCCGTCGGGTTGACGATGCCGTCGCCGTTGGCGTCGCCCTCGTAAGTCGCGAGCAGTTCGACATCGGTCGCGGTATACAGCACCGCCACCGCCGTGTTCGGCGTACCGGTCAACTCGTAACCGGTGATCTGCGTGTGGTCGAACGTGCCCGTCAGGCCCGCGCTGGTCAGGATCGTTTCACGCGTACCCAGCGCCATCTCGTCAGCCTGGGTGATCGACAGCGCACCATTGATCGCCGCCGTGCCGGTCGCGCTCACGCTGCCGTGGCTGAGATTGCTGCGCCACAACGCGTAATCCGTCGAATCCACGACGCTCACGTTGCCGTTGATCGTCAGCGTCCCGCCGCCGCCGCCGTTCTGGCCCGGCGCCAGCGTCGCGTTGGCCGTCACCGCAATGTCACCGATGACCACGCCACTACCGCTCAGTGTCTGGCCCGCACCCAGCGAGAACCCGCCGCTCGTCGTCGCCGAGACGTCAAACGTGCCGCCCGCCCGCACGTCGATCAGCGCGGTGTTGGCCAGCGTCCCCGCGTCAGCCAGCGCCAGCGTGCCGCCCGCGACGGTCGTGTTGCCCGCGTAGGTGTTGTTGCCCTTCAGCGTCACCACGCTCGCGTCGTCCTTGGTCAGGCTGCGCGCCGCATCGTAGTCACGGATATCGCCGTTGATGTTCACCGCCACGTTGCCGCCGCCGGCGATCCGCAGATCGTCAAACATCAGCAGGTTCATGTCGATCTCATAGGTAAAGCCCGGATCGGACAGCTCACCCAGAGGACCGCCGCCGCCGCCGTTGCTCGCGGTGATCAGGATCGAAGGCCCGGTCCCGTCCAACGCATCGGTCAGCACCACGTCGTTGCCGTCCAGCGTGCCCGACTGGTTCGAAGCCCCGCCGAACGAGCCGCTGAGCAAAATCTGGTTCAGCATGTACTCCAGCCCGCTCATGCGCGTCATGTCGTTCGTCGCGGTGTAGCTGCCCGTATCCAGCGTCGGGAACTCCAGGACCGCACCCGCAAACGAATCGGACGTGAACATCGTCTCCGAGTTGGTCGTGCCGCCCTCGTACCACGCGTCGCTGGCCGACCAGTTCAACTGCATCGTCGGCGAGGCCGACGTCAGCCCCAGGTGAATCTCGTCCAGGCCCGCAAACTCGCTGTTGCCGCCGGTCGAATCGAAACGGATGCCCAACTGCTTGCCGACCGCGTTGGCGTCGTTGATCGCCGAGAAGTTGTGGTTCGTCTGCGCCCACGAACCGGTCGGCACGATGTTGATCGTCTCCAACACCACCACGGTGCTGCCGTCGAGATAGAACAGCTGCGCGTCGATGCTGTCCAAACCAACGTCCCACTGCGAGAACTGCCCGCTCGTCGCCAGCGACAGCGTGAACTCCTCGCCCAGCGCGATCGTGTGCCCCGTCACCTGGAAAGGCGTGCGGTCACCGGCGATCAGACCACGATAAGCACCCGCGAAAGCGTTGTCGTTACGCGCCGCCACCTCGTCCTTGTCCGGCGACGTCAACACGTTGTTGTTCGACCAGTCGTCCAGCTCCTCAAACGTGTGGTAGCTGCTGCCGTCAATCATCTGCCCGTTCTCAAAGCCACTGTTTGCCACGACGTTCGGCCCGGGCACCGCGCCGCCCTGACCGGGACGGAACAGGAAGTGATCGAAAATATTGATCGTGTTCTGGCTTGAGTTCAGCTCCGCAAAACGTGGCTTGTCGAACTCCGACTCGTATTCGGTCAGGTCGCGCTGAAGCTCCGCCACCACCGCAGGGTTCGCACCCGCCACGTTCGTCGTCTCGCTGATGTCCGTCGACAGGTTGTAGAGCTCAAAGCTGTTTCCGCTGCCGTTCTTCACCAGCTTCCAGTCGCCCTTACGCAGCCCCAACTCGTCACCCAGACGCACCACGATCGATTCGTGCGGCGCGGACGTGTTCGTGCCGTTGATGTAAGGCAGCAGGTTCACCCCGTCGATGCCCGCCTGGCCCTCGGCGTTCCCGCCGCCCGCCGCCACCGATGTGGGCAGGATATCGATCGAGTGCACCACCCCGTCGTACACCGTGCCCTCCACCGACGGATTCACACCCGCGCCGGCGATGATCATCGGCACGCGGATCCCGCCCTCGTAAGGCGAGCCCTTGAAGTCGCGGAACTGGCCGTTGTCGTGGTTGCCGCTCGACACGCCGCCGTTGTCGTTGATGAAGATCACCAGCGTGTCGTCCAGGATGCTGTCGGACGTGTTCCCGTCGTCGTTGGGGTCTTCCAGCGCATCCATCATCCGGCCGATCTCTTTGTCCATCGTCAGCACCATCGACGCGACGTTCTTTCGGCCTCCCGACAGGTGCGAAAGGCTCGGATCGTTGATATCGGGCGAGGCGCCGAACGGGCCGTGCGGCGCCGTGAACGCGTGATACAGGAAGAACGGCTCGGTATCGCCCGCGTGATCGGCGATGAAGTCCACGCTGAACTGACCGAACGTGTTGGTGATGTACTCGCCGTTGTGCAGCGACTCGATCACCGTGTCCGTCACGTTGCCGAACTGATCGACCGTCGTCTCGCGCAACACGCGCGTCTCGTTGGTCTGCCCGCCCACGTTGTAGTTGCGCGAACCGCGCCACAACCCGCGGAACTCGTCGACACCCTGACGCTGCGGCCGATTGCCGAACTCCGTCGGGCTCGTGTCCGCGATGCTGCCGATGTGCCACTTGCCCACCGCGCCCGTCGTGTGACCCAGCGGCTTCATGTACTCCCACACCGTGTCCGTCTCGACAGGCAGCCCCTCAAAGGGCCCCGTCGCGCTCGTCAGGTTGTTGATGTTGAACTCGTAACCCACGCGCTGCTGGTAACCACCGGTCGCGATCGCCGCGCGCGACGGGCTGCACACCATCGCCGTGTACGCGTTGCTGAACGTCACACCGCGTGCCGCCAGCGCGTCAAGATTCGGCGTCGGCACCTCGCTCGTCTCACCGCTCAACCCGTTCATAAAGCCGAAGTCCGCGTAGCCCGCGTCATCGGAGATGATCACGATCACGTTCGACTGGGCCCGGGCCTCGCTGCCCATCGCCAACACACACAGCGCGGCCACAGCCAACGCCACAACCCGTCCGCTACGGCAGATCTGCGTCTTCACAAACATTGGTCCATCCATTTCTCATTCTAGAAGCGGTTGCATCGCAGAAGCGCAAGATTCCAACAATACGCCTCCACACAGCCTAAACATAGCCCACCCCCCACTGCCGGGCAGGAAAAACAGTCCACGGAAGTAAAAAAACGAAAACGTTAGCGCGTCATGCGAAAAAACTTGCTCTCGCACCTTGCCTCATCGACGCCTGCGGGCCAGAATCAGCCCTCCCAGGCCCAAAAACGCCAAACTTGTCGGCTCAGGAATCCCCTGCCCCGGGCCGCCGCCGATCGCCCCGTCACCCACCACCTCGCCCACCGTGATCGTCTCCAACCACGACAGCGTCAACGCCGCCAGGTCCGTCGGATTCACCAGGCCGTCGTAGTTCGTGTCGCCGTCCTGCCAGCTCCCGTCCGAACTCAACCAGTTCAGCGTCATCGCCGCCAGATCCGTCGGATTCACCGTGCCGTCGGCGTTCACATCGCCGCGCGCCGTCACAAACAAACGCACCTGGTCCACCAAGTCGTCCGCGTCACCCGTATCCTCATACAACACCGCGATCGCGTTGTCCGTCGCCGTGTCCTGCATGTCCCATTGCAAGATCATCGTCGGATCGAACTCGCCGGAGATCCCCCCCGCCCCGTCGGCCGTCAGAACCACGAACTCATCACCCATCTTGAATCCATACGAGCCGGTCTCTTCAAACCGCACCCCGCCGCTCAACGTCACGTCACCGGTCACCGCGATCGTGTCGTATTCCACAGCGTTCGGGTCGCTGTTGTCCGTGCCCTCGAAGCTCAGGTCCAACACACCGGTCGCCGCGTGCGTCAGGTCGCCGTCCAGCGACAATCGGCCCGACGGCTCCAGCGAACCGGTCTCGCTCGTACGGAAGTTCGCCGTCAGGCGCACGTCATTGATGTGCGTGTGCCCGATCTCCCATCCGTCCCACCCGTACAAGCGGACCTCGATCGAACCGACAGACCACTGCCCGCCGGTGTGCTCAGCCGTCAGCGTCTTCGTGTCACCCACGCCGAACTCGGAATCGTCAAACGACAGGACCCCCAGCTCTCTGCCGACCGTAAAGCCCTGCAGGCTCGTCAGCACCGCGTACTGCTTGGGCGCGCCGCTCTGACCGCTGAACTCGTTTCGCCACATCGTGTACGACACGGTATCCAGCTGCATCTGCAGCCCCGCCGCCGGCGCCACGCTGAACGTGAGGTAGTCATCCGCCGCGATCGCCTCGCTCAATTCAACCGTGTACCAGTCGCGCACGTTAAACTCATCACCCGTGTTGGCCGTGCCGCGCGGCTGAACACCCGCTCCGAAATCCAACCCGCTCGTCAGCGTCAGCTCCGGCGACAGCGTACTCGTCGCCGTCAGCGGCGCATCGTCCTGCACACCCGTGAAATCAAACACCAACTCGCCCGTCGTCTCTGCATAGTTCGTCACGGCCGCCTTCATGCCGGGACGGATCTGGCCCGAGTTATCGACATCGCCGCGCACCTGGCCGTGCCCACCCAGCGTCGCACCGGCTGAAACCGTCGTGTCGCCCGTGCCCGTCGTACCGTTGACGTACAGCGCGCCCTGCTGAATCTGCGTCAGCCCCAGGTACGTGTTCTGCCCACCCAACACCCAGTCACCCGTACCCGTCTTGATCACACTCGACGCGCCGGATAACGCCTTATCAATACGACCCTCCCCCGCACCGTCCAGCGTCAGCATCCCATCCAACGCATTCCCGATCGCCTTGTTGTTGCCGGCGTCGCGGAACCACACGTCCGCACCCGTCGCCGCACGCAGCGTCGCCCCACCGGCACCGATATTGAACCCACGCCGTGTCTCCGTCGTCCCGCGCAGCTCCAGCGTCCCGTCATCAATCAATATCCTGTCGGTTAACCCCGGCAGCCTGCCCAGCGAACCGGCCCGGTCCAGATCGTTCACGCTGTCCAGGCTCAGCGTCGAGCCCTGCGTAATCTTGACCTCCGCCCAGTCCATCACCCGGCCCTTGTACAGGTCGCCGGTGACCATCACATCAGCCCCCTCTTCTAACTCGCTGCTGCCCTGGTAGTGACCGTCACCGTTCAGCACGATCTGGCCGCTGCCCTTGTACAGTATTCGCCCCGTCGAGGTCCCCCGCGCATGACCCACCACGTCGCCGTTGATCGTCAACGCGCCCGCGCTGATGTTGCGGATCGAAAGGTTCTCGCGCGCCTCGATCCGGCTCTCGACCGCGTGCCCCCCCACGCCGCCGTCCACCCACAACCGCGCCCATCCGTCCCCATCATCAGAGAACATCAGGCTGTCATCCGACGAATCTCCGATCGTATACACCGTGTTACCGTCGAGATACACGTTGCCGACGGTCTTGAGCTTGTTCCACGTCAGCCGCATCGTGCCCTGACCGGCCAGCGTCTCAAGCCGCGCGATCTGCCGCGAGTGCTCCGGCGCAAAAGCGCTCCAGTTCGCATCATCACCCCATGAGGCCGAGCCCGTCGCGTTGTAGGCCCAATAGGTCTCACCGGTTTGGCTCGGCTTCTGCCACACGCGCACCCAGTCGATCTTCGTCTGATCCGACCAGCCATTGGGCCACTGCGTCGTGTTAGGCGTACTCGGCCAACCACCCACCGCATAATTCAACAACAGGTACATCGAGTTCATCTGCGCGATGTTCGAGTCGGTGCCGTGGCTGCTGACCAGCGTGCCGTTGAAGTAAAACCTCACATAATCGTCGCTCTTCCACTCCATCCCGAACGTGTGGTACTGCCCGCGCAGGTCACCGATCCCGCTCGGGTTCACCTTGCCCGCGCCCGACGCGTTGCCGCTGCCCGTGCTGTAGTGGAACGCCGTGTGGTACTCCGCGTTCGTGTAAGCCCCCAGCGGATACTCCATGATGTCCGCCTCGGGAGGCCAACCCGCATCCAAACCCCAAAAGGCCGGCCAGGAGCCCGTCGTCTCCGGCAACAAGATGCTCGCCTCGAAATACCCCCCGTCCGGCTTGTACTTCGAATAACCCGTCGACAGAATACCCGACGTGAACGGCTTACCCCCAAAGCTCTCGCGCGTCGCGATCAGCGACGCCGCGCCACCGGCGATGATCACGTTCTCATCTCTCATGTAAGCGTTGTGATTGTGCGTCCGACCCCACGGATACTTCGTGATCCACTTGTAGTCATCAACCGTGTCACCCGAAAACTCGTCGGCGAAATGCAGCCGCCACCCGCTACCCGGCGGGCTCGCCTCAGCCGCTGACACACACAGCAAGCAAGCAACCCCAAACGCCACAGACCAGGTCGCAATCGACTTCCGTGTTGATTGATCGTGTAGCACGCGGGGGTTCTCCATAAGGGGATTGAACCAGGACAGAAGATGGTGACACATCCTCGATAAATAGAAGCGGACCAACCCGTTGGAAAACAGTTAGCCGCCACCATGTCTCTGTTTTACGAAATATAGCCGCCGAAACACGCACAGGCGCGTAATGTCGCCGTTCTTTTTATTGAAAATTGCGACAGCAAACGCGATTTCAGCCCATTAACGACGACGCCGACGCATCAGCGCCAGCCCGCCCATACCCAGAAACATCAGGCTGGCCGGCTCGGGCACCGTTGCCGGGGCAGTGGGAATCGACTCCAGCCAGTTCAGCGTCAACGCCGCCAGGTCCGTCGGGTTCACCACGCCGTCGTAGTTGTAGTCGCCGCCCTGCCACGTCTGACCCGTGCCCAGCCAGTTCAGCGTCAACGCCGCCAGGTCCGTCGGGTTCACGTTCCCGTCGCCGTTGGCGTCGCCCTTGTACGTCGCCATGACCATCACGTCGTCCAGGTCCGCGTCGCTATCCGTACCGTTGTCGACATACAGCACCGCCAGCGCCACTTCCTTGCCGCCGACGTCCGCCAGCGGCGCGACGCTCATCTGGGCGTTATCAAACGTGCCCGTGATC
>JANQJT010000224.1 GCA_028281485.1 Phycisphaeraceae bacterium | reverse complement strand
CGCCGGGTGGCGACTTTGGCGCCGAGCCGTTCGCGTTCCGCGTGCAGTTGGCGTTTGATCGTTCGTCGGTGTACCCGGACGTGACGGCGCGACAGGCGTCGGCGGCGCACCCGCTGGGTTCTTCGAACAACCCGGCGAGTGACGACGTGATGCGTGAGGCGCCGTTTGACTTTGAGACGGTGCTCGCGATGAGCGGGACGGCGGTGATGTTCGGCAATGACGTGGGCGTTGTGGGGGGCAGCGCGACGGCGACGCATCGGTTGGACGAGAAGGGAACGATCAGCGCGACGTACGTGCGGACGGAGACGGTGAAGCCGCAGGGCACGCCGATCTTTGCGGCGGCGCTGCGCACAAACGAGGGTCTGATCGGGTACAGCGAGCGGGTCGATGAGCGGTTGACGCTCGGTTTCAGTGTGCGTGTGATCGACTCGACGCTGAGCACGACGACGGCGGTTCTGGATGTCGATTCGGACACGCTGGGCGTGGACCTGACGCTGGGCGCGTTTTACGAACACAACGAGACGATCAACGTCGGCATGATGTTCGGCGGCGGGTACGCGGCGATCGACACGGACGGGACGCTGCTGGGCGGGCCGCTGAGCATCGATGACGATGCGTACAACTGGCAGTGGACGACGGGCGTGGGCATCCGGGCACACGAGACGGTGTACCTGCTGGCCGATGTGAAGGTGATGCACATCGAGACGGACACGACGGGGTCGGTGGACTACGGCCGACTGTCTGTGGGCGGTGAGTGGTTTGCTGAGCCGTGGCTGGCGGTGCGCAGCGGCGTGTCTTTCACCACGGCTGGGCACCTGACGCCGAGCGTGGGCGTGGGGCTGTACGGCAATGAGGACGTGGTGTTCGAGTTCGCGTATGTCTACAACGCGTTCCCCGAGGTGGAGCTGGAACTGACCGAGGCGCACCTGTTGACGTTCGGCGCTGCGTTTGTCTGGTAAGCGTGTGAGTGAGTTTGATGCTCAATCGAGAGATCGCAGCGCGGCGGCGGCCTGCGTGAACAGCGCGTTGGCGCTTTGCGGAAGCCAGTTCTGTTGAACGCCCCACCGCAAGCCCGAATCGATTTCCGCGCGATCGGTCGTTGAGATGAGCTGATTGTGTTTGACCAGTGCTGTGGCGATGGCGAGGTAATAGACGGCCAGGGCGATCCGCTTGGGCAGTGAGCCGTCGTGTGCGTTGCAGACGGCCTTGGCGTAGTTCTTAACGATCAAGAGCAGTTCGATCGAGGGGGAATCCGTTTCAAAGAGATTGGCAAAGGTGTCGGGCGGGTTGTCTGTGGACGCGTTGGCTTTTTCGATGCTCACGGCGGCCTGAGGCAGGACGCGGAGCAGTTCTTCGGTGAGGGGGCTGGCGAGTTGGTGTTCGATCATGCCGCGGTGGTCGTCCTCGGTCCATTGGCCGGCGTCGGCGGCGTCGGCGGCGATGAGGCGCGTGAGGGAGGCGGAACTGGAGTTGTTGAGTTGGTCGTTCATGGCTGGGTCGTGGGGGGAGCGGGTTTCTTGTCGGGCATGACGCTGATGATGAGGTCCTGCAGCTCGGTGTCCTCTTTGCCCGGTTCGGCGCCGATCTCTCGGAGCAGGTGATCGCGGTGCCGCTTGAAGGCGCGTTTGGCCTGCACGAGGAGGTTGGCGGCCTGGGCGGGGGAATCGACACCGATCTGTTTCATGAATTGGCGGTCGTAGGGTTTGGGCTCGGTTTGTTCGATGATGGGGTTGAGGATGCGCCACTCGAAGACGTGCCAGATGTCGTCGCGGCCGTTCTGCTGACAGTCCAGGCGGACGCGATCGATCAGCTGATCGAGTAGCCCGCGTAGGAAGTCGGTGTTGATTTGCCTTTCGAGGTCGTCGTCGCGGCCGACGAATTGATCTATCGTGTGATCCTCATCGAAGTGCTGGTGATTGCGCTGTCGGGCGTGTTTTCTGAGGTGATTTCCGATCTCCCACTTGAGAAGCTGCAGGACGCGGGCGCGGAAGCTTCCGCGGGTGGGGGCGAACTCGTCGAAGGCGTCGGCCTTGAGCAGCCGGTTGGCGAGGAATGATTGGATGATCTCGTCGACGGTGTCGTCCTGAAAGGCGGGGTCGGCGCGGTGCAGGATGGTGCGCGTGTAGGCGCGCAGGCCGGGCAGGTAGTAGTGGGCGAAGCGCTCGATCGCGGCGTCGCGGACCTCGGCTTTGTCGTCGCGCAGCGCGAGGATGAGCGACTGTTGCGTGGGGGGCAGGCGTGATGACGATTCGTTCATGCGTTGTGCGGGGCGATGTGTTGTGGGATGGCGCGGCGGCTTTGTCGTGAACTATCGTAACGATGTAGCTCGCGATCGCTACGCGGGAAAGAAAAAAGCACGGTGGCTTCGGGTCCACCGTGCCCTCCCTAGAATAATCGCGATCTGAAACTGCACTCGGATCACTTCAACGCCAGGATCCCGATCCCGACCTGCGTGGTTCTGCTCACGCCTCAGCGCACCCGTCTGCCTGTCACAATCGAGTGGTGGTGACCATCGATTTCCCCAAAAGCCCGTTGTATTGAACGGTGTCACTCAGTTGGGGTTCGAACACCACCGGTGGCGGGCTAATTGTTGAGACGACAATCGCTGTCTATGCGGTGATCCTCCGCGGCGAGGTTGGCATTGCGCGGAAGTCCCAAAAATATTGTCGGATGTGATTGAAATAGATTCCCCCGGGCGTGCCCGTGGTTTTCTGAAAGGAAGCGGACTCGACCCACCGTCGTTACAAGTTCATACGGAAGAGTTGCAACAGCCTTGTTTGAAATAATTTAGGTGTTATTGCCTAGTCTATTGGCCTGATTGAGGCTGTATAATCGCGGTTGTGGATCGGCTCGTTGTTGAGCGATCCGGCAACGCGTATTACCCATGCCTGTACCTATATATAAGAGGAGCTGAGCGCTATGCCCCTGGCAGGACGCAAACAGATGATCGCGGGATCGATCGTGGGATTGCTGCTGTTGATCGGCGCGATCCTGGCGGTGGTTTTCTATCCGAAGGAGAAGCCGCAGGAGACGATCGAAGCGACGGTCCGTCCTTTAAAGGCGATTGAATTGGGCAAGCGGTATCGGCGGGCACCGATGTCGTTGCCGGGCCGGGTGAGCGCGGGGCGTGAGGTGGCGGTGGCGTTTGAGGTGACGGGGCGATTGATCGAGTTGGCGGTGAAAGAGGGCGACGAAGTGCAGGCCGGTGACTTGATCGCGGTGCTGGACCCGAGCGATTACGAGAACAACCTGAACGCGGCGACGGCGCGGCGCGAGCGTGCGAAGGCGCAGCTCGATCGTATGGAGGTGGCGCTGCAAGCGAACGCGGTGAGCCGACAGGAGTACGACGATGCGAAGGCGGGGCTGGACGTGGCGATCGCGGAGGAGAAGACGGCGGCCAAGGCGCTGGCGGACACGAGGGTGTACGCGGACTTCGACGGGGTGATCGCGGAGCGTTACGTGTCGAACTTTGAATCGATCACGGCCAAGCAGGAGATCGTGAGTCTTCAGAACCTGGATCAGATCGAGGTGGTGGCGAACGTTTCGGAGCGTCGGATGGCGCAGGCGCAGCCTGAGGTGGAGCCGCGGATCTACGCGACGTTTGAGTATTTTCCGGGGCGTGAGTTCGACATGACGGTGAAAGAGTTTGCTTCCGAGGCCGACCCGCGCACGCAGACGTTTTTGGTGACGCTGGTGATGGATCGGCCGGATGACTTGAACATTCTGCCGGGGATGTCGGCGACGGTGCACGTGGAGTTTCAGGAGGCTTTGCGTGAGGACGTGTTGATGGTGCCGATGGACGCGGTGGTGATTGATGGCGTGGGCAATTACGGGGTGTGGCGACTGGTGGATTACCGCGAGGCGGACGAGACGTACGCGGTGGCGCGTGTGACGTTTGAGCCGGGCGAGGTGATCGGGGGCGAGGTGGTAGTGCGCAGCGGGTTGAGCCGGGGTGAGTTGATCGCGGGCGCGGGTGTGAATCAGCTTTCCGACGGGCAGCGCGTTCGGCGACTGGAACCGGTTGATGCGGAGGCGGGAGCGGATTCATGAGTATCGCTGAGGCCTCTATCAATCGCAGCACGGTGACGGTCGTGTTTACGGTGTTGATCCTGTTCGGCGGGGTTTTCGCGTATCAGAACCTGGGCCGGCTCGAGGACCCGGAGTTCACGATCAAGGAAGCGCGGGTGATCACGCTGTATCCCGGCGCGACGGCGCAGGAGGTGGCAGACGAGGTGACGGACACGCTGGAGACGGCGATCCAGCAGATGGGACAGTTGTACGAGATCACGAGCATCTCGGAACCGGGGATCAGTACGATCGCGGTGGAGATCAAGGACAGCTACGACAAGCGCACGCTGCCGCAGGTGTGGGACGAGCTGCGCCGGAAGGTGAACGATGCGCAGATGGAGTTGCCGCAGGGGGTGTCGCCGTCGATCGTGTTTGACGATTTCGGCGACGTGTACGGCGTGTACTACGCGATCTACGGGGACGGTTACAGCTACAAGGAGCTGCACGAGTATGCGAAGCTGTTGCGTCGAGAGTTGTTGTTGTGTGAAGACGTGGCGAAGGTGAGTCTGTCGGGTGTCCAGGACGAGGTGATCTACCTGGAGTCCCCGATCGAGCGTTTCTCACAGTTCGGGATCGCGCCGCAGGCGCTACGGCAGACGCTGGATGGGCAGAACATGGTGATGCCGGCGGGTCATGTGAACGTGGGGCAGCGTTACGTTCGGATCGAGCCGACGGGTAAGTTCCTGGACCCGGAAGACATCGCGGAGCTGTTGATACTTCAGCCGGACGGGACGCCGACAAAGCTGCGGATCGGCGACGTGTTTACGGTGGAGCGTGGTTACGTGGACCCGCCGAGGACGGTGATGCGATACAACGGTCACCCGGCGATCGGGATCGGTATCTCGACGGTGTTGGGCGGGAACGTGATCACGATGGGCCGATCGGTGAACGAGCGGTTGGGGGAGTTGCTGGAGCAGACGCCGATCGGGATTGAGATCGGTGTGATCTCGCACCAGTCCAGCGCGGTGAGCGCGGCGATCAACGGGTTCATGGTGAGCCTGGTGGAGGCGGTGGCGATCGTGGTGGGTGTGTTGATGATCGCGATGGGTTTGCGCAGCGGTTTGTTGATCGGGTTCGTGCTGATGCTGACTGTGCTGGGCACGATGATCGTGATGCAGACGCGGGGGATCATGCTGGAGCGCGTGAGCCTGGGTGCGTTGATCATTGCGCTGGGGATGCTGGTGGACAACGCGATCGTGGTGGTGGAGGGGATTATTGTCGGGGCGCAGGGTGGTCGGACCAAGCGTGAGGCGGCGATATCGATTGTGAAGCAGACGATGTGGCCGCTGTTCGGGGCGACGGTGGTAGCGGTGATGGCGTTTGCGTCGATCGGCGTGTCGCAGGACTCGACGGGTGAGTACTGTCGCAGTCTTTTCCTGGTGATCTTGATTTCGCTGATGCTGAGTTGGGTGTTGGCGATCACGGTGACGCCGCTGTTTGGTGCGTGGGTGTTGAAGGCACCGACCGGTGATGCGGGCAAGCGGGTGGACCCGTACGGAGGCGTGCTGTTTCGCGTGTATCGGGGTTTGCTATCGCTGAGCATGCGGCATCGGGTTTTGTTCATGGGGGTGATGCTGGTGATGTTGGTCGCGGCATTGATCGGTTTTGGATCGGTGAAGCAGAGCTTCTTCCCGGATTCGACGCGGCCGCAGTTCATGGTGCACTTCTGGATGCCGCAGGGCACGCACATCCGCGAGACGGAGAAGGCGCTGGCGCGGGCGGCGGAGGCGATCGGCAAGGCGGAGCACCCGCTGCTGGCGGCGCTGAACAACGCGGAGACCGGGGAGCGCGAGATCACGGACGTGTCGATGTTCGTCGGGGGCGGTGCGCAGCGTTTTATTCTGACTTATGCGCCAGAGGATTTGAACACGAGTTACGGGATGCTGCTGATCAGCGTGAAGGACTATCGTCGGATCAAGACGGAGTTGATGCCGGCGATCCAGGCGTACATGGATGCGGAGGTTGCGGAGGGGCAGGCGTATTGTCGTCCGTTTATGCTGGGGCCGGGTGATCCGAGCAAGATTCACGCGCGGTTGCGCGGGCCTGAGGCGGACGTGTTGCGTCGCGCGGCGGTGGGTGTGCGTCGGATCATGACGGAAGATCCGGAGGCGGTGGATGTGATGGACGACTGGCGTCAGCGAACGCCTTTGATTCAGCCGCAGGTCGCGGAGATGCAGGCGCGGAACCTGGGGATCACGCGCGGCGACATCGCGGATGCGATCCAGTCGGCGATCGAGGGACAGACGGTGGGGTATTTCCGTGAGGGGGATGAGTTGCTGCCGATCCGTTTCCGTTTGCCGCAGGTCGATCGGAGCGGGCCGGAGAAGATCAACGATCTGCAGATCTGGAGCCCGGCGGCCGACCGGTTTGTGCCGCTGGGGCAGATGGTGATCGACACGCAGACGGGCAGCGAGAACTCGATCGTGCGTCGTTTCAACCGTCTGCCGTGTATCACGATCAAGTGTGATCCGTTGCCTGGGATGACGGCGGAACCGGTGCGGCAGAAGCTGGCGGTGGCGATCGAGGCGGCGATCGCGTCGGGCGATATTCATCTGCCCAGCAGCGAGGGGTATTCGCTGGAATGGGGTGGGGAGTACGAAGACTCGACGCGTGCGGAGTCGGCGTTGTTCGGCAAGTTTCCGATCTTTGTGATCCTGATGCTGGTGACGGTGATCGTGTTGTTTAATTCGATCCGTCAGCCGCTGGCGATCTTTTTGACGGTGCCTTTGGCGGTGATCGGCGTGACGGTGGGTTTGTTGTTGCTGGATCAGCCGTTTGGTTTTATGGCGCTGTTGGGATTCATGTCGTTGATGGGGATGTTGATCAAGAACGCGATCGTGCTGGTGGACGAGATCAACTTGCAGATCGCGTCGGGTAAGCCGCGGTTTGATGCGATCATCGATTCGGGCACGAGCAGGATGCGGCCGGTGGCGATGGCGGCTTTGACGACGGTGCTGGGCATGGTGCCGCTGCTGGCGGACGCGTTCTTCGTGGCGATGGCGGTGACGATCATGTTCGGGTTGACGTTTGCGACGCTGTTGACGCTGGTGGTGGTGCCGGTGTTGTACGCGATGTTCTATCGCGTGCGGCCGGACGAGATCGAAGGAGGGGCGTGATGAAGGGACAACCGATGCGAAGCGAGATGAACGGCGTGTGCGTTGACAGAGGGCGTAGCGTGAGTCGGGCGATGGGCGGCGCGTGTGCTGTGTGGTGTGCGCTGTTGATGATGGGCTGCGCGGTGGGCCAGGAGTATGCGCGGCCGATTGTGTCGGTGCCGGACGCGTGGCACGAGGCGGCGGTGGAGGGTGTGGGAGACGGGACGGCGGACCTGCACGCGTGGTGGGACGCGTTTGATGATCCGGTGTTGTCGGAGTTGATCGAGCGCGCCGGTGGGAACAACCGCGATGTGCGGACGGCGTACTGGCGGATCATGGAGGCGCGCGCGGCGCGGGGGATCGCGGCGGGCGAGGATCGGCCGCGCATGGATGCGTCGGGATCGTTTACGCGATCCGAGGCGAGCGAGAACGGGCAGATGGCGGTGCTGGGCTCGTCGAACCTGTACAACGTGGGGGTGGACGCGACGTGGGAGATCGACGTGTTCGGTCGGATTCAGCGGAACATCGAGTCTTCGGATGCTTCGTGGGAGGCGTCGGTGGAGGATTACCGAGACGTGCTGGTGGCGTTGTATGCGGAGGTGGCGCTGACGTACGTGGAGGTGCGGACGCTGGAGGCACGGATCGCGTCGGCGCGGGAGAACGTGCAGACGCAGGAGCGGGCGGTGGAACTGGCGGAGGCGCGGTTTGATGCGGAGATCGTGCCAGAGTTGGATGTGGCGCAGGCGAAG
>JANQJT010000339.1 GCA_028281485.1 Phycisphaeraceae bacterium | reverse complement strand
GAGACAGAGCACCGTGGCGATGCCGAAGAGACTAAAAAGGATTGTGCTAAGCGTACCAGACATCGTTTACGTCTTTCCCTGGGTGTCGTTGGTGGGTGTGTGCGTATCGGGCCGCGCGGGGCGCGGTGTTACTCTGTTTCGTCGTCATCGCCGACGACGTTCTGGATGGCGGTCCGGCTGAAGCGCATGCGCGTGTTGCTGGACTCGTCCACCTTGAGCGTGATCTCGTTGGGCTTGACCTCGACGACCGTGCCGATGATGCCTCCGATGGTGACGACGCGGTCGTTCTTCTTCAGGGCGTCGAGCAGTTCCTGACGCTTGCGCTTCTCCTTGCGGCTGGAGAAGGAGGTCATGATGAACATGAGCACGAGAAAGCCGAGGAGGATGAGGAAGATCGGCGGAATGCCGGTGTCGGGCGGGGTCTCGCCGTTGTTGCCCGGGCCGTCGGGGCCGGGGGGAGTTGTGGTCGTCGATTGCGTGCTGTCGGACGACGGGGGAGCGGGATCATTCTGAGCCAGTGTGAGCTGGCTGAGCTCGAACTCGAACATGGATGGGGGTCCTCTGTGCTTAGATGTCGATAACCGGCCACTTCGACCGGAGCAAAGACCACGCATCATCCCGGATCGCATGGCGGATGTCCAGCATGAGGCGCTGGAAGTGACGGATGTTGTGGATGGAGACGAGAATGGGACCCAGCATCTCGTCGGCGGCAAACAAATGGCGGATATAGGCCCGGGAATAGCCCCTGCAGGCCAAGCAGTCGCAGGTGGGATCGATCGGCCCGGTGTCGTCTCGATACTTGGCGTTGCGCAGGCGGACCGGGCCGGTCGGAGTGAACGCGTTGGCGTTGCGGCCGTTCCGCGTCGGCAGGACGCAGTCGAACATGTCCACTCCCGCTCGCACGGCCGCCACGATGTCCCGCTCGTACCCCACGCCCATCAGGTAGCGCGGCTTATCGGTCGGTAGCAGCGGAGCCGTGTGGTTGACCACCTCCACCAGCTTCTCGTGCCCCTCGCCCACAGCCACGCCGCCGATCGCGAAGCCCGGCTGATCGAACTGGCTGACGGCGTTGGCGCACCACGTGCGCAGCTCCAGGTCCGTGCCGCCCTGGACGATCGGGAACAGCGCCTGGTCGTTGGGGCGGGCGTGGGCCCGGATCGACCGCTCCAGCCAGCGGATGGTGCGCTCGGCGGCGATGCGGTTGCGGTCGTCGTACGAGCCAGCTTTCACGGCGTGACGCTTGGCGGTGCCCATGCCGCTGGCGACGTTGGCGTGTTCCTCGCTGGCCGGCGGGCAGTCGTCGAAGGCCATGATGATGTCGGCACCGAGCCGGTTATGCACCTCGATGGAGCGTTCGGGCGTGAGGCGTTGTTCGGAGCCGTCGATGTGGCTGCGGAAGGTGACGCCGTGGTCGTCGATGTCGCGGATGTCGGTGAGGCTGAAGACCTGAAAGCCGCCGGAGTCGGTGAGGATGGGTTTGTCCCAGTTCATGAACTTGTGCAGGCCGCCCTGCCGCGCTACAAGATCGCTGCCGGGTCGGAGCATGAGGTGGTAGGTGTTAGACAGGAGGATTTCGCTGCCGGTGTCGGCGACGGTCTCGGGCAGGAGGCCCTTGACGGTGGCCTTGGTGCCGACGGGCATGAAGGCGGGGGTGTGAAACGATCCGTGCGGCGTCGTGACGCAGCCGGTCCGCGCGTTAGACTGGTTGCACGTGCGAGAGATATCGAAGCGGAGTGCTGACATAGGTGGGCATTACACCATGAAGCGGGTGCATTATCGAGCGGCGGGCGGGATCGTGCTGGATTTAAGCGGCCGGGTGCTGCTGATCGAGCGGGATGTCGTTCGCGCGGGCAAGCCGCTGCACGAGGTGCGTCTGCCCAAGGGCAAGATCAAAAATGGCGAGACGGACGAGCGGGCCGCGGTGCGCGAGGTGTGTGAGGAGACGGGGTACTGTCACGTCGAAATCACCGCCGACCTGGGTACGGCCACGTGTGAGTTTGTCCGCGAGCGCAAGGGCAAGCAACAACAGGTCACACGCGAGGAACACTACTACCTGATGCGGCTGACCGAAGAGACCTACACCGGCCAGGACATGAAACCGGGCTCCGAAGAAGCGCTGTTCAAGCCGCTCTGGATCGACGATCTGGCCACCGCGGAGACGCTGCTGACGTATGAGGGGGAGCAGGAGTTTGTGCGAAGGGGGATCGAACATCGCGAGTGATTCAGAAGTTTTCAGGACCGGTGTGGTGGGTCTCCCTTCGTTCGACCCACCCTACCTATAGAACCGTGCCCCCCTTGAACGATCCGTCAGTGTGACACGAATAGACGACAGAGTCCGATCCAGATAGGACATGTTGTAGGGCGAGCGAACCCGCCGATGATTCGTTGCATTATTCCGCTCCCTCACGGTCGCGGCTCGTTAATTGATTGACTGATTAACTGATTACCCGATTGACCGGGGCTTATCCTGCGCGTTTGTCTTCGGTGGCCTGCTGGAGCGTGCGTTTTTCTTTGTCGGTCAGGGATTGCAGGCCGTGTTCTGAGACCTTCTTGAGGATGCGGTCGATCTCGGCGTTGGCGGTGCTCTGCTGCTGGGCCTTACGCTCCGCGGCCCTTTCGGCGCGAGCGCGGCGCATGCGAGCGAAGAAGCCTTCGCGTTGGGCCGGACGGCTCCAGTCCTCTCCCCCCCCGTATCCTCCGCCATAGCCGCCGGTGAAGTGTGCCATGTGCTTCTTCTGTTGATAGCAGGTGATGAAACCAAACACACCGATCAGCAGGAGCAGGGATCGATTGGTGGCCAGACCGAACAGGCCGATGCCAACCGCGCCGAGCATGCCGACGGAGGTGGCGATCTGCATGCTTCGGTCGTATCCGAGGCGTGTCCACAGCGCGATCTGTATAAGTCGACCGCCGTCGAACGGGTAGAAGACGAGGATCAGGTTAAACAGCAGCAGGATGTAGTTGACGACGAAGGCGTCCTGTATAAAGCCGGGGATGCCCGAGTAGTAGGCGTGATCCCAGAGGCGCAGCGGATTGAACGAGACGACCTTGCCCTCCCATCCGATCCACAGCGTCAGGGCGCAGGCCGCAGCGAGCACCACGTTGACCAGCGGGCCGCACGCGACGGTGACAAACTCCGGCCATGGCCTGCGCGGTGGCGCGACCGAGGCCAATCCGCCGAGGGGCCACATGAGGATGTCGGTTGCGGAGCCGCCGACACTGCGGCAGCCGAATACGTGGCCGAACTCGTGCAGGAGTACGCTGAGGAATAACAGCGCTCCCCACCGCAATGTCCACATCGGGTTGCCCTGTACCAGCAGTTCGATGATGAGCAGGATGATGAAGGTGATGTGTACGCGGACGCGGACACCAAAATAGGTGCCGATGGGAGCCGACCAATTCAGGAAACGCAGGATGCGCATCGCCCAGTCGCCGCCGCCTGAGCCACCGGAGCCGCCCGAGCCGTAATAGGGTCTGTCGTGGAACGCCATCGCAGTATTCTATCGGCCGGTTGCGAGGGGTCGACCAAAGATATTCAACAGTTTGCGGTGCTTAAACAGCAGGTAACCGGCCGCGGCCCCGCCGAGGTGGGCGGCCTCTCCGCCGGCGTTGCCGCGGTCGGAGTGTCCCCAGAAGATCACCGCGTAGACGGCGACGAAGATGAGGATGAACGAGACCTCGCGCAGCTTGGCGGGGAACAGGCCGAACACGAGGACCTGCGCGTCGGGGGCCATGATGGTGACGGCGATGAGCACGCCGAAGACGCCGGCCGAGGCGCCGACCAGCGGCGTGACGGGGTGACTGACCAGCCAGCCCGCCGCCCACAGGCCGCAGTAGCCGATGGGCCCGGCGATGCCGCACAGCAGGTAGAAGCCCGTGTACCGCCGCGCGCCCAGGAACATCTCCACGATGCGACCGAACATGTAGAGCATAAACATGTTGAACAGCAGGTGGACGATGTTGGCGTGGATGAACTGGAAGCCGATGAAACGCCAGACCTGCAGGTTCTGGATGGCGGTGGTGGCGGAGAAGTGCAGCCAGTAGTGCGCCCAACCGATGGTGTAGTCCTTCATCACCACCTGGTCGCCGACCTGCCTGGGGTACTGGCCGACGAGAAAGCCGATGCCGAACGCGGCGAGGATGTTGTCGACCAGATAGATCGCGACGTTGATCGTGATCAGCCAGCCGGTGACCGTGCGTGGGATCGACAGGCGCGGCAGTTTGATCGGGGAGCGGGATGTTGCGGGTGTGTTCATGGGTGGTGTTTCAATCGTTTAAGCCGAGCGCGTGGTAGTGGAGCAGCGCTGCGATGGTCTTGCCGTCGCGACAGCGGCCGTCGCGGATCATCTCCAGTACGTCGTCCATCGCCAGGAGTTCGACGGTGATGTCTTCGGTGGGTTCGAGCTGCTGGCCGACGTGCGTGAGGCCGGTGGCGACGTAGGCGTGCATCAGTTCGGTGCTGAAGCCGGGGCTGGTGTAGAACTCCGAGAGTTTGACGAGCTTGTCGGCCCTGTAACCGGTCTCTTCGATCAGTTCGCGGCCGGCGCAGTCGGCGGGGTCTTCGCCCGCCTCCAGCGTGCCGGCGCACAGTTCCCACAGGGTCTGGCCGACGATGAAGCGGTGCACGCGGATCATGACGACGCGTCCGTCGCCCAAGATGGGGAGGACGATGACGGCGCCGGGGTGGACGACGCGTTCGCGGCTGACGATGCCCGAGCCGTCGGTGGCGGCGACCTGGATGCGATCGACGGAGAACTTGACGCCGTCGAAGATGCGCTCGGATTGGGTGATGCGGTCGTTCATGGTGTGGCTCGAGTATAGACGGCGGGCGGAGGGTTTTATTGGAAATTGGCCTTGATGCCGTGGGGCTGGACGGGCAGGCCGGCGGCGTAGAGGTGCGACGTGTCGCCCACACACAGGGCACGCGGCGTGGCGAGGCGTTCGCTGCGCTGATCGAACAGGATGCAGCTGACCGACGACGGCGCCAGCCAGAAACCGGCCCAGACCAGCGGCAGGGGCAGCGCCAGCAGGTGGGCCAGCATCACCAAACCCACGCCGTTGTGACAGAACAATGCGACGCGGTCGGTGGTGGGATGAACGAGGTGGTATCGGCCCTGGTCACGGCGATAGCCGAGGCGGTAGGTGAAGTGGTCGAGCTCCTCGCGGACGCGTTCGACCTCGCTGATGAACTTCGGGTGGTCGAGCGGGGGGAGGGTGTGCCACTGGCCGAAGCGGGCGAACCAGGGATCGTTGCGGAGGATCTCACCGTGCAGGTCCCACGCCATGTACCCCTCGCACGGGCCGGAGGTCATGCGCAGGTCGAGCTCGTAGGCCCAGGGCTCGGTCTTGGCTTCGATGCCGAGGCGGTCGGCGGTGTAGGTGGCGGTGTCGACGGCGCGGCCGAGGGGCGAGGTGTAGATGCGGTTGATGGCCTCGGCTTCGAGGCGTGACGACAGGGCCTCGGCCTCGCGGCGGCCGATGTCGGTGATGGTGTTGTTTTCGTAGTCGGGGTGGGCGTGTCGGATGATGTACAACCGCATGGGGAAACCTTTGCTTATCGACTTATCGGCTGGGTTCGAAGCGACAGACACAATCATACATCGACCCGCCGATCCGGTCGTAGACGGCCGGCTCCTTGAGCATCGCCAGCTTCAGCGCGTCACAGGAGAGCTTCGCCTCGAGATTGGTCTCGATAGCCCGGCCCATGCCCTGAAGGATGACCAGGTCGGCACCCGTGGCGGCGGCGGCCAATTCTTCGGAGACATCGGACAGGTCGATCAGGGGCAGGCCGTTGCCGCTGGGGACCAACGAGAGGGAGCCGTCGGCGTTGGCGGCGTCGATCACAGGATCGAAGGCGGCGATCCGATCGATCAGGGCTACGAGCTCCTGGTGGGTGATGTCGTTGAGGCAGGGGGTGGAGTTGCCGGTGACGACGACGCGTGTGCCGCGTCCGAGCAGCTCGCGGATCAGCGGGATCATGCCGAGCACGACGTCGGCGCCGGAGTTGTCGACGAAGACGACGGCGTGTTTCCATCCGCCGGCCAACCAGCGGTCGCGCAGCGCGTCGAAGTCGTCGATGAACCAGGGGCGCGGCTTGATGTTGTCGCGCACGGCGTGGAAGTCGATACCGCCCTTTTCAAAAAGCTCCGTGGTGGCTTCGACGCCGAGGTCGAAGATGTTGCCGGTGAACGAGCCGACGATCAGCGCCTCGCAGCGCTCGTGTTCGGGCAGCGCATCGTATTCGTTGAGCAGGTCGGGCAGGAGCTTGAGCACGGATTCGTTTTCGTCGCGCTTGATGTGGGCGTAGGGGTCGGCGAAGCCGTGGGCGCGGAGGAGTCGTTCGCGGTGCCGACAGAACCACAGGACGGAGACGTCGGGGTAGTCGGCGGCGTTCGCGTGGACTTGCTTAAGGAACGCGAGCCACTCGTTTTTGAATGCGCCCGCGCGTTGGACGGCTTCGGCTGAGTTGTCTTCGGAGTCAACGGCGTGGCGTACGAGTGAGTGCGCGTGTGTCACGAGCACGTCGATCCAACGGGCGAACATGTCCGGCTCATCGGCGAGACTGAACGTGTGCGACCGATAGGTTGCCGGGTCGCTGAGCAAGGGGAAGGTGGGCATGGCGGTGTCTCGAACTCACAGCGCCGCGAAGTTCTGCAGCATGCGCAGGCCCACGCGCTGGGACTTTTCGGGGTGGAACTGCGTGGCCCAGACGTTGTCGCGATGCACCGAGGCGCAGAACGGGCCGTCGTACTCGGCGGTGGCGGCGGTGTCCGCGGGCTCGGTGGGCTCGGCGTAGTAGGCGTGGACGAAGTAACAGAAGCAGCCGTCTTCCAAGCCGACAAACAGCGGGTTGTCCGCCTGTTCAAAACGCAGCGCGTTCCAACCCATGTGCGGGACCTTCAACGAAGGATCGGCCGGCTCGAAGTGCACAACGCGACCGGGCAGGATGCCCAGGCCGTCGGTCATTTCGCCCTCGCAGGAGGACTCGAAAAGAAGCTGTAAACCGAGACAGATGCCCAAAAACGGCTTTCCAGACGCCGCGTAGGCCCGGATCGGCTCGATCAATTCCTGCTCGGCGAGGTGTGCCATGGCGTCGCCGAACGCGCCGACACCGGGGAGGATGAGGCGTGTCGCGGCGTCGATCTCGTCGGGCGTGCGGACGATCTGCGCATCGTGACCGAGCTGCGCCAGAGCCTTCTGGACGCTGCGGAGGTTGCCCATGCGGTAATCCACGATCGCGATCATGCACGCGAGTATAGCGAGCGATGCGAGCGGCGTGTATTCATTGCGTGTGCGACGCATGAACCGACGCGAAAGACTGTTTCAAACGGTGTGATGTCACGCAAATAAAAACCCCGCCGGTGAGGGCGGGGTTGGTGATCTATTGATATGTCGTGACGGTTGGAAACGAACGCGCCGGCGCAAGTCAGTTCATGATGACGACGATCTCGACACGTCGGCTCTGGGCCTTGGAGGCCTGCTGGTTGCGCGTGTGCATGCCGGCGGAGTACATGCTGTCTTCGGGCACGCCCTGGCTGGCGAGGTGACGTTGCACGGCCATCGCGCGCATGCTGGACAGTTCTAAGTTGTCTTTCCACTTGCTCTTGCGGATCGGGTCGGTGTCGGTGTAGCCCTCGATGCGCACGGTGCGTCCGGCGTAGTCGCTCTTGAGCACGGCGGCGATCTGGCTGAGCGTGGTCTTGGCCGACGACTTGAGGTCGACCTTGCCGGAGCTGAACAGCACGTCGCCGGGCACGCGGACGGTCACCTCACCGCCGGGGCCTTGCGAGACGGTGATGCCGTCGATGTCACTGAAGCCCGTGCCACCGGTGTACTGCGCGTCACCGCGTGCCATGAGCTCCTGTTGCGAAGCGGCGAGCGCATCGTTGGCGGCGTCGAGTTGCGCCTGGAGTTCTCGGTTTTGTATTGTGAGCGCCTCGTTCTCGGCTTTGAGGTCGCTGCCGCACCCGCCCGCAAACACCGTGACGATCGCAAGCAGCGATACGGCGCTTACCCGTCCAACCATCCATCCGCTGGTCATGGCTGATCAATCCTTTCGCTAGAGAAGTGCCTGCGGATTTTCCATAATCCGTCCTGCAGAATATGGTTGGAATGTAACACGGCGACGGCGTAGCCGTAAAGCGTAAAGCGTTGATGAAACACAACTTTTTACAGGGTATTTACACGCCGAACAGCATGAGCACGCGACCGAGCAGCGGCTCGTGGAAGACGACGACGATCATTGCGCCCATAGCCAGGTGCGGGCCGTAGGGGATGACGCGCACCTCACGCTTGAGCAGCTGGCCTGCCCCGAAGCCGACCAGCGCGTAGGTCAGGCCGAGGAACGGCGCGACGAAGAACGCCAATGTCGCCGCCTTCCAGCCGACCACCGCCCCGATCGCGGCCATCAGGTGCACGTCGCCGAGGCCCATCGCCTCTTTGCCGAAGCCGAGCGTGCCAAAAATGCGCGTCGCCCACACCACCGCCCCGCCGACCATGAAGCCCAGCAGCGTCCCGGCAAGAACCTCCAGCCACACCGGCGCGTCGTCGAACATCGAACCGAACACGGCATAGCCAACCACCGCCCCGATCACCGGCGGCAACACGAAGCCGAGTTCCTTGAGCACCTCGCGACGCGGGTGGGGGTGCGTGAGAAAGGCCTCGGGGTCTTCGGCGTCTTCCTCCGGCTCATCCACGATGAAGCTGTAGGGCAGCAGGCCCGTCGCCAGGGCGATGTTGCTGAGCACCAGCCCCACCGCGGCGAGCAGGACCGCCCCGATCCACTGTCCCGTTGCGACCGGCAGCGCGGTCACGCGGACGGGGCCCTCGGCGTAGCTTTGAATGGTGAGTTGGACGGCGGTGGAGTGTTGATAGATGGCGGGTTGGACGTTGTGCAGGCGAACGCTGGGGTGCAGGTCGGACGGCGGGAGCACAACGGTGGCGGTCGAACCGGGCAGGACGGCAGCGACGATCGGCAGCGCAACAATTGCCACCGCCGCGATGAGCCACATGAGGTGCACGGGGATGATGTAGTGTCGTGCGTCGATGGCGACGGCGGCGAACACGCCCGAGAGCATGACCAGGTAGACGAGGTAGATCGGCCAGGTCGCGTCGAGGCCGGGGCCGGCAAAATCGGGTCGCATCTGCCCGGCGTAGCACAAAAGGAACAACCCACCGAACAACAGGCCGCACAGCGCCTCGACCATGGGGTACTGAATGCTGATGGGTGTGCCGCACTTGCGACACTTGCCGCGCAGCACGATCCAGGCGAGCACGGGGATGTTATCGAACCACGACAGGCGGTAGCCGCAGTGAGGGCAGTGGCTGGGCGGGCTGATGACGCTCTGACCGGCCGGCAGGCGGTAGATGACGACGTTGAGGAACGAGCCGATGCACGCGCCGACGGTCGTGAAGAAGATCAGCAGCAGCACGTTGAGCGGCGAGTCGAAGAAGCCCGCGGTGGGGACGATGAGGTCGGGGTCTGTGAGTTGTGCGAGGATCATGGGCAATCGGGCTTAGGAGGATTCGAGCTCGCCGTCGTCGCTGACCGACAGCTCCGCAATCCTTTTCTCGGCCCGATTGAGGATGCCGCGACAGTGTGAAATGAGTTTCATGCCGGATTCGGTCAGTTCCATGGCATGTTCGAGGCCTGCGGTGCCG
>JANQJT010000334.1 GCA_028281485.1 Phycisphaeraceae bacterium | reverse complement strand
CCGGGCGGGGCGGCGTCGGGTGGTGGTGGGGCGACGTCGGACTTGTTCCAGATGGCCAGGTCGACGGTGTGTGGGAGTTTGTTGAAGTCGGGCCAATCGGTTTGCGGGTCGCGGATGGCGATGAGGATGTCGGCGGCGGCGATGACGCGTCGTGCGAGTTCGATGGCGCGGTGTTCGATGGGGTCGTCGGTGGTGCGCAGGCCGGGCGTGTCGTGCCAGTGGACGACGAGTTCGCCTGAGGGCGTGGGCAGCTCGGCGAGGGCGGCGATCCAGTCGCGCGTGGTGCCGGGCAGGTCTGCGGTGATGGCGGCGGCGCGCCCCATGACGAGGTTGGTGAGGGTGGACTTGCCGACGTTGGCTTGGCCGACGAGGACGACGGCGGGGGGCGTGACCAGGTGATCGGCGGCGCGGGTGTGCGCGGCGATGGTGTCGGGGTCGAGTGTGTTTTGGTTGAGCGCGTTCTGCCAGAGGTCGGGTTGCGCGAGCAGCGGGTCGATGGCGGCGGGGCTGGCGGCGCGGGCGAGGGTGTGCAGCGCGTCGGCTTCGAGGTGTGAGCGGGCTTCGGGGTAGAGGTCGCGTGTGTCGAGTTGGTCGGTGGGGGTTGCGCCGAGTTGTGTGAGTCGAGCGGTGAGGCGTTGGACGACGCGTGGGCCGCCGTGGGGCATGAGTTGGATCAGGTCGGGGCGGAGGGCGACGGTGAGGCCTTCGTCGATGTCTTCAAATGATGTAAGGGTGAGTTGTGGCGTTGGGGGTTTGCCGGTGAGTTGTTGTGTGATGGCGGAAGCTTGCGGGCCGACGAGTTGGATGACGGCGATGGCGCCGGGGTTGGGTGCTGTGGCGAGATGGAAGTGTGTGGTCACGGCTGGGCGTAAGGGTTGGTGTTGTCGTCGGGTGGGAACATGGCCTTGCCGTTGGGGAACAGGAAGGCGAGCACGGCGATGCTGACGACGGCGCAGATGAGGTTGGCGATGTGGTGGTCGACAACGAAGTAGAAAATCAGATTGACGATGGCGGTGCCCTCGCAGGTGGCAAAGGCGATGATGTTGCCGGAGTGGTAGGCGCGGGGCGAGACGGTGTTGTTGGTCCAGCCCTTCTTGTAGGCTTGTCCGCGGATGAACAGGCCGGCGGGGATGGCGGTGAGTGTGACGATGAGGCCTGTGAGCCAGATGGTGAAGTCGGCGGCTTGCTCGGTGTTGGGATCGGTGGGGGGCTTGGCTTCGAAGCCGAAGGCGGTGGCGAGGACGACGGCGATCACGAGGGTGCCGGCCAGCAGCGCGGCCCAGATGATGCGGGTGAGGATGAGCGTCTGTTGTGGTGAGAAGTGCGTGCTCACGCGATGCCTCCCGGGCAAGCGGCTTAGTCGTTGTCTTCCTGTTCGAGTTGGGTGCGTCGTGCGACGACGAGGCCCTGGAGCGTGAGCTCGGGGACGACGGCGCCGACCAGGTCGTAGTCGGAGAAGAGGGCGACGGCGTCCCCGCCGGTGGCGATGACGGTGGGGTATGCGCCGTACTCGGCGGCGTAGGCTTCGACGAGTTCGCGTGCGGCGCCGCGGATGCCGTGGTAGATGCCGGTGAGGATGGCCTGGGCGGTGGAGTGGCCGAGGGTTTCTTCAGGCTTGGTGAAGGTGAGTTCGGGCAGTTGGGCGGTGTGTTGGTGGAGGGCTTTGAGTTGGAGTTGTGCGCCGGGGCAGATGGCGCCGCCGTGGAAGGTGCCTTCGCCGTCGATGAAGTCGACGGGGAGTGCGGAGCCGGCGTCGACGACGATGACGGCCTGCTTGAGTTTGTCGTAGGCGGCGGCGGCGTTGAGCAGGCGGTCGACGCCGACGATGGTCTCGGGGTCGAGCTTGCGACCGATGGGGACGGGCAGGTGGTCTTCGACGGTGGCGGTGGGGCACTGGCAGATGGTGAGGGCTTCGATGACGTTGTCGGCGGCGGATTGGTTGACCGAGGCGAGCAGCGCGACGGGGTCGGCGTGACCGGCGTCGGTGAGGGACTGATAGACGGCGTTGATCGCGTCGGGCAGGTCCTCGGCGCGGTCGTGGGGGACGTGTTGCAGGTCGCCGAGCGAGCCGTCGGTGATGGGGGCGAACTGGGTGCGTGTGTTGCCGACGTTGATGGCCAGGCCGTTGAAGCTCATGGTGGGATTATACCTCTGGGTTTTCCTGTTTGGTTTGTTCGAGGCGCTGCCAGCATTCTTCGAAGAGCTCGCGCGTGCCTTCGCCGGTGGCGGCGGAGATCTGGTACATGGGCTGGTCGATCTTGTCTGCGAGCAGTTCGATCGCGGCGGCGCGGTCTTCGGGGTCGGGGTGGAGGTCCATCTTGTTGAGCGCGACGAGCATGGGCTTGTCGGCGAGGACGGTGGAGTACTGTCGGAGCTCGGCGTTGATGGCGTGGAAGTTGTCGGCGGGGTCGGAGTGGTCGGCGGGATCGACGTCGAGCAGGTGGACGAGGATGCGCGTGCGTTCGATGTGGCGGAGGAAGTCGTGCCCGAGGCCTGCGCCGTCGGCGGCGCCTTCGATGAGGCCGGGGATGTCGGCGACGACGATGCGGCGGAAGCCGGGCAGTTCGACGATGCCGAGCTGGGGTTCGAGCGTGGTGAAGGGGTAGTCGGCGACCTTGGGTTTGGCGCGGCTGATGGCGGTGAGGAGGGTGGACTTGCCGGCGTTGGGTTTTCCGACGAGGCCGATGTCGGCGATGAGTTTGAGTTCGAGGCGGATGCGTAATTCGACGCCGGGCTCGCCGGGCGTGAAGTCGCGGGGGACCTGTTTGGTGGCGGACTTGAAGTGTTCGTTTCCGTAGCCGCCCTTGCCGCCGGGCGCGATTCGGAAGGTTTGGCCTGGCGTGTCGAGGTCGACGATGAGCTCGCCGGTCTCGTCGTTGTAGACGAGTGTGCCGGGGGGGACCTTGAGGATGAAGTCTTCGCCGGCCTTGCCGGAGCAGGACTTGCCGCCGCCGGGTTGGCCGTTTTCGGCGTACCAGTGGTGTCGGCCGGCCATGTCGAGGAGGGTGTCGACGCCGGGGGTGGCCTTGACGTAGAAGGAGCCGCCATCGCCGCCGTCGCCGCCGCTGGGGCCGCCCTTGGGGGCGTAGGCCTCGCGCCGGAAGGCGACGGCACCGTCTCCGCCTGAGCCGGATTTCACGAAGATGACGGCCTTGTCGACGAGCATGGGGGTTCGCGGGTCCTGTTGCGGATTAAAAGGGGGCTATGGTAGTTTTTTTCGAGAGTTGGCGTAAGAGGGGAAAAAGCGGTTGACTTGGCGGGTTCAAAAGTTGATAATCGGATAACTAAATCGGTATTTAGGCGCATGTCGGGGCCGCGACAGGCGTATTGGGGCTGAGTGTATCTCGCGGCATTTCAGTTTAAGAGGACAGTGTATCAATGATATCTCAAACCACAGAGTATGCCCTGCGGGCGGTGGTCTACTTGGCCCAGCACGCGGAGGAATCGTGGACGACCAAGCAGATCGCGGCGGCGACGCGTGTGCCGGCGGGGTATCTGTCGAAGGTGTTGCAGGGACTGAGCCGCAGCGGGTTGATTACGAGCCAGCGCGGCCGGCACGGCGGATTCCAGTTGACCGGCGATCCGGAGCAGCTGACGATCCTGGAGGTGGTCAACGCGGTGGAGCCGATCCGTCGGATCAATCACTGCCCGTTGAATCTCGGTTCGCACGGCGACGAGCTGTGTCCGCTGCACAAGCAGTTGGACAAGACGATCGAGCTGGTCGAGCAGCAGTTCGCCTCGACGCCGGTCTCTGCGCTGCTGGGCACAGAAGACACGGTGGAGCCGCTGTGTGAGTTTCCCGCCAGCGCGAACGTGGGCAAGGGCCGGAAGGTGGACCTGACGGTCTCGAAGAACGAGGGGTAAGCAGGCTGGGTGGGGGGTGTATCGGGTTCATTTGAAAATACGAGGTGATTGAGCCGGCATCTGTGATGCCGGACCGGGACCCTAGGTCCCGGCTCGGTTGTGTGTTCGTTGTGGGATTGTGCGGCGTGGGTGAGGGCATATAATGGCGTGTTCGCGGCCGCGTAGCCAAGTGGTCTAAGGCAACGGTTTGCAAAACCGTCATTCGTGGGTTCGAATCCCACCGCGGCCTTTGCAGAGGTGCAAGTGAATGACAGCCGCCCCGTGTGAGGCACGCGGGGCGGTTTTGTTTCTTACGTGTGGTATAATCCAGCACGATTACTTGAATGAATTGCCTCTAGATATTACTACCCATCGACTACCGGGAGGTCGGCATGATCGAGTTCCAGTGTTTGGGATGCGGGAAACAGCTCAAGGTTAAAGATGAAGTTGCGGGCAAGAAGGGTAAGTGCCCAAAGTGTGGCGCTGTATTGTTAGTCCCGTCTTCTAATATTGAGATGTTAAACAATGAGTCAGTGGATGTTGCAGAGCATTTTGATTCACAGCCGGTATCACGAGTTCATCAGTCGAATCAGGCCTTGTCGCCACAACAGCCGCAGCTAGAGCATGGCCATGTCCAGCAAGCTCCTTCGGTTAATGTCCACATGCCAAAACGAACTTCGAGTCTTGGTGTTGTATCACTAATTCTTGGTATCGTGGCACTGCTGTTTTGTTGGGTGCCGATTTTAGGTCTACTCAGTCTGCCTCTGAGTATTCTTGGCGTCCTCCTTGCCGGTATCGGATTGCTTGTTGCTCTTACACGAAGAGGGGCGGGTATTGGTTGGCCGATTGGTGGAGGTGTTGTGTCCGGCTTGGCTCTTGTAGTCGCTCTAATTCAGGTTGTTTTTATTGGTGGCGCTATAGAAGCAATTGACCAGACGGCAGAAGCTATCAACCAAGATATTGAGGTGGCAAATCAAACAAGGCAAGAAATCGTTTTGGCCGATGGTTCCACTGAATCGTCAGATTCCGGGCAGGCTGATGAAGCGCATCAGGTTGCTCAGTCGGATGGACATCAATGGGCGTCTGCGCAAAATGCGGTTCGACAGGATGATATTCAATTGCGTATTACAGATGTGTATTTGGGAAAAGTACCTCTTGTGTCCGGCTATGATGATCAGGAAACAACTTCGGAAAACGATTTGCTGTCGATCGGCGTAGAATTGGTGAATCTCAGCGAGAGCAAGAAGATTGAATACCGTAGTTGGCAAGTTCGGGACATCTCATTTGCAAGAGATTATGCAACATTGCGGGACAATTTTGGAAACAATTATAAACGTATAACTTTTGGCTACAGCGCAGAGATAGTTAATCATACAAGTTCTGATTCAATCTATCCTGGCAAATCACTGTCTGATGTGCTTGTCTTTGAGTTGCCTATTGATGCTGTTGGCTACCTTGATTTAGAGCTTCCCGCAAAGAACTTTGGGGGTGAAGGTATGCTAAGACTTCGCATACCTGCTTCAATGATTGGGTCACGTGATATGACCGAGTAGTGATGAATAGGATTTGTGGGTCCAGTCAATAATTGCGGTAATAAAATTGCATGGGTTCTCTCAGGTTTTTTCCGAGAGGATTTATGTGGATAGTTTCCGGGGTATTTTAAAAGAGGATTTTGATGCCGGCTTCGAGGCCGTGGGTTTCGAGGTCGCCGTTGATGTGGCTGGTGTAGTCCACAAAGACCGCCGTGTGGGTGTCGATCTGCAGGTCGGCGCCGGCGTTGAGGAGAAGGGCGCCGCGGTTGATATTGACGCCCCGGTTGATGAAGGACGTGCCGATGAGTGTGACGTGGTTGGCGATCTGGGCGTCGAGGTGTTCGTACTGCCAGCCGACGGAGACGTGAGCCTTGAGGCGGGTGTCTTGGTCGAGGGGATAGGCGCGGGAGAGGCGTAGCGCCGCGAGGGTTTTGAGGCTGTCGGTTCCGTTGCGGCCGACTGTCATGTTCATGCCGCCGGCGCCGGTCTCGGTGTAGCCCTCGTCGACGACGTGGGCGTAGTCCACGGAGGCGATCGGCTCGACGTTGAAGCCGTTGATGGGGAAGGTGTAGCTGCCGCTGATGAAGCCGGTGTAGATCTGTGAGTCGTATTCGCCCAGGGCGGTGAGGCCCAGCCCGCTGATGGGGCGGCGGGTGTCGGTCCACCCGTGTCCGTAGGTGGCTCCGCCGGTGACCTGCCACCGCGGCTGGATGTAGGCTAGGTAGGCGCTGCCGTACAGGGTGGTCACGTCTGCCGAGCCGCTGGCGCCGTCGCCGTTGACGCTGGACCACAGCGCCGTTGCCGAGCCCCCGACGAGCAGGCGGGAGTCGATGAGTGTTTCCGCGCCGACATCGAAGCCGTGGGTGTTGTATTCGTAGCCGGACGCGGTGGCGTCGCCGTCGATGTCGCCCCAGTTGTTGAGGTTGTGGGCGGTGACCATGAACCGGCCGGGTTCGAGGGAGAAGATCTTGTTGGCTTCGATCTGCGCGATGGTGTCGGCGACGGCCGGCGAGTCGGAGTCGCTATCGGCCAGGGCGAGGTTGCGTGCCTGCCGGTCGATGTCGCGCATGGCGGTCTGCACGGCGTGCACGTGGTTGATCT
>JANQJT010000220.1 GCA_028281485.1 Phycisphaeraceae bacterium | reverse complement strand
AGCTGGCGGCACAGTGGTTCACCCGCGCCGCCCAGCAGGGCCAGCCCGTCGCTCAATACCGCCTGGCGGCGATGTACGCCAACGGCATCGGTGTCGAACGGGACCCCGTCCAGGCGCACATATGGTTCACCCTGGCCGCCGCCAACGGCAACGACTCGGCCGAGTCTCTCCGCGACGCTTACGCCCAGAAGCTGACCGAAGACCAGCTCAACCGGTCCAACACGACCGTCGCCCGGTGGCAGCCGCGCGACGAGGCCACCGCCCGGAGCGAGGTATTGGCCGGTGTACCGACCGACTGACACGCGCCTCGTTACCATTTTGTTTTGACAACCCACTCACGCCGTGACATACTCACGGCGTGAGTCATTGTTTTCCCATTGTCTGAATCTTTGATAGCGCGACCGATCGCCTCTGATCCGTCTGCGCTATCCCTTTAATTCGCATCACATCCGATCGATCCGTCGGCCTCATACCTTGTGGCCGTCTTGTTCATTCTCTTACCCCATGCGGAAAGGCATTGCATGCATGTGCACAGGGCGATTGTCGCCAACAAAACAAACACCGTGAACAGGAACACAAACATGAAACACAACAGGATATGTAACATTGAATACGACACGCCAACGCAGAGGAGGCGGGCGCGAACGCTCCTGCACCTTCGTCTGTAGGAAATGTAAGCGAACGGTCGAGCGCTCGGCCTACGGCACGCATCACCGCAACCACTGCCCATACTGTCTATGGTCATCGCACGTAGACGAAAGCGTGGGCGACCGACGATCGTGCTGTGGCGGGTTGATGGAGCCCATCGCGGTCTGGGTACGACCGGATGGTGAGTGGGCTCTGGTTCACCGGTGCACATCGTGCGGCACGCTGCGCACCAACCGCATCGCCGGTGACGACGCCGACTGGGCGTTGATGGCGCTGGCGGCGCGGCCGCTGGCTCAGCCGCCGTTCCCTTTAACTTAATCCCGAAGCAAGCGACCCCCGGACAGCCGGGGGTTGTTTGTTTATTCCGCGGCGTGCTGCGCGGCGTAGTCGTTTGCTTCCGCCTCGGTGAAGCCCAGCCACTCGAGCATGTGCTGCTCGTAGATGTGCTGGTGCGAGGTGTTGGAGAAATCCAGGCGCAGCTCGTTGATCACCTTCGTGCCTTGGCCGATCCACTCCTGCCACGTCTCGTTGCAGTAGTGATCCGCGATGAAGCGGCCGATCGCGCCCGGCAGCGGCGCCTCACCGATCGCCGCGCCCGCGCGACCCGATCGGCGACAGACAATCTGCCCCTCGCCGGCCGGCTCCTCCGAAGGCTCGTGTTCGCTGACGTCGGGCACTTCCAGGCCGAGCTTTTTGAGCAACTCGCCCATGGCGCGCATCGGCATCACGTCGCCGTGCGCCGCGGCGACCTCGTATCCCTTGGTCAGCACCCGGCCCGCCTCTTCGTTGCGGTCGAGCTTGATGAGCGATTGCCCCAGAAGCTGATACGCCCGCGACAGCGCCGCGTCGTACTCGATCGCCAGGCCGTACGTGTGTGCGGCGTCTTCGTATCGCTCGGCGTCCCGGTAGGCGTTGCCCAGCGAGAATAGCGCCATCCCGTCGGGGGCCTCGGCGGCCATCTTCTCCCACTGGGCGATCCGGTCGTTAGTGTCGTTGTTGCTCATATCGCCTTACAGGATACGTCACACACCGCTGCGCGGCGAGCGCCCGCCTCACCACGCCATCAGGTCGCCGGTGATCGGTTCGACCAGGTCCTTGACCGTCACGATCCCGCGGGGCACCTCGTCATCGCTCATCACCACGGCCATGGCGCTGTGCTCGGCCCGCATCTGTCGCAGGGCCTGGTGCAGCGAGGTGTCCGGCTCCAGCCGCGTCACCGATCGCCGCAGCGCCTCCAGCGGCTCGGTCGCGTCCGGCGGCTGCCTCAGCACGTCCAGCGCGTACAGCACCCCGTGAAGCCGGCCGGCGTCGTCCACGATCGGCAGCCGACCGAACGACGTGCGATCCGCCAGCGACCAGACCGCCTCCGGCGGCATGCCCACGCGAACCGTCGTGACACGGTCCCACGGGATCATCGCCTGCCGGACGGTCTGCTCCGTCGGGTACAGCACGCGATCGATCATTTCCGATTGGAAGTCGCTGATCAGGCCGCGGTCGATGCCCTCTTTCATGAGCTGATTGACCACGCGGCGCGGATGGATCGCACCGGCGGCGCGGTGATGTGACACGCCCAGCACCCGACCGATCAGGTGGCTGATCCAGTCGATCACGGGGCCCAGGCCGGTGTAGCGCACCACCAGTTGCGTCAGCCACAGCATGCGCGCACAGCGGTATGTCAACCGATCGGTGTAACGCCTGAACAGGTCCTTGGGCAGCACCTCGCCGAAAACAAACAGCATGGGCGTCAGGATCACCGCGGTGATCAGCACGACGCCCCAGTCTTTGAACCCCGCTGCGCCAAGCAGGCCCGTGATCCCCATCGACGCCAGGTAGTTCACGGCGTTGTTGCCGATCAGCAGCGTGCCGAGCACGCGGTTGGGCCGCTTCATCAGGCCGTTGAGCATCTCCGCTCGCCGGTCTTCGCGGTGTACCAGCAGGTGCAAACGCACACGGTTGAGCTGGTACACACCGGTCTCCAGCCCGCTGTACAGCGCCGAGCCGCCCAGGCCCACGATCGCCATCGTCCACCACAGCCAGCCGTTCATGATGCGCCGCCCCCCTCATCCGCGTCGTGCAGCGAGAGAATCACCGACGCCACGCGACCGCGGTCGACCCGTTCGACCTCGAGCGACAGGTTGGCCAGCTGTGCCGAGTCGCCGACTGTGGGGATGCGACCCAGCAGGGCGGTGGTCAGCCCGCCGACGGTCGCCACGCGCTCCGGTAGGTTGCCCGTGCCGAACATCTGGTTCCAGTCGTGTACCGCCAGCATCCCGCTCACCCGCCATCGCCCCTCGCCGATGCGTTCGCTGGCGGGGATCTCGTCGTCGCGGTCGTCGGCGTCGAAATCCAGCTCGCCCATCATGCGTTCGACGATGTCCTTGAG
>JANQJT010000321.1 GCA_028281485.1 Phycisphaeraceae bacterium | reverse complement strand
CGTTCCGCGCCGGCGACGTGCGCCAGCTCGAGATCTGGTCGGAGCGTCTGGGTGTAGAGATCATCCGAGGGCAGCAGGGGGGCGACCCGGCGGCGGTGGCGTTCGACGCGTGCGACGCGGCCAAGCGGCGCGGCGTCGACGTGCTGCTGGTCGATACCGCCGGCCGACTGCACACCCAGGAACACCTTATGCGTCAGCTGACCAAGATCCGCGACGTCTGTGGGAAGCAGATACCCGGTGCCCCGCACGAGGTGATGCTGGTGATGGACGCGACGACGGGTCAGAACGCGATCCAGCAGGCCAAGCTGTTCAAGGAGGCGATCGACGTGACGGGCCTGTTCCTGTCAAAGCTCGACGGCACCGCCAAGGGCGGCATGGTCGTGGCGATCCGTGAGCAGCTGGATATCCCGGTGAAGTTCATCGGCGTGGGGGAGACGCCGGAGGATGTGGAGCCTTTCGATCCCGATCGGTTTGTCGAGGCGATGTTCGCGGAAGAGAAATGATGGGGCGATAATATGGGGCATATGCCCCGGATCGGGGACGGGTGAGTATTATGGCGCGGAATTCCTTTGACGATTGTCCGTTATGCGATGATACTTAATGGGTTGCGGGATCTAATTCCTCTCTGGAACGAGTTGTTTTGCACAGTCGGTTAACCGGTACAGAAGAGAACGCGCTGCTGCGGGTGCTTGAGATCACTCGGCAGTTGGGTGGCTCATTTGAGTTGCACGAGCTGCTGGGTCAGGTGGTCGAGGCGGCGTTGGACCTGCTCAGCGCCGACCGCGGCACGGTGTTTCTGTACGACTGCGACACCGATGAGCTGTACAGCTCGGTAGCGACCGGCGAGCAGCAGATCCGCTTCTCCGCCAAGCGCGGCATCGCCGGGGAGTGCGCCCAAACCCAGGAGGTGATCAACGTACCGGACTGTTACGCCGACCCGCGGTTCAACCCGGAGGTTGACCGCAAGACCGGCTACCGCACGCGCTGCCTGCTGTCGATCCCGATGGTCGATTACGACGGGGCGCTGGTGGGTGTGTTGCAGGTACTCAACAAGATGCCCGAGGGCATCTTCGGCGAGTCCGATGAGCAGATCGCGATGGCGTTGGCGGCGCAGTGTGCCGTGGCGATCAAGCGTGCGGTGCTCATCGAGGAACACCTGATCAAGGAGAAACTCGAACGCGACCTGGCGCTGGCCCGCGAGATTCAGGCGGGCGCGTTGCCCTCGGAGATGCCGGAGGTTGCCGGGTACGACGTGGCGGGCTGGAGCCTCAGCGCCGATGAGACCGGCGGCGACATCTACGACCTGTTCAACGACGACAAGGGGCGCCTGACGGTGCTGATGGGTGACGCGACGGGGCACGGCGTGGGGCCGGCGCTGTCGGTGACGCAGGTGCACGCGATGGTGCGCGTCTGTAAACGCCTCGGCGCGGACCTCGGCCCGATGTTCACCCACATCAACAACCAGCTCTGCGACGACCTGCCGGCCAACCGATTCGTCACCGCTTTCCTGGGCGTGCTCGATCCGACGACGCACACCGTGCGTTACCACGCCGGCGGTCAGGGCCCGCTGCTGGTGTATCGCGCCGCCACGGGCGCGTGTGAGTGGCTGGACGCCTCGACGTTCCCGATGGGCATCGTGGCGGATGTGGATTTCGACGAGCCGAATCCGATCCGGTTGCGGCCCGGCGACGTGCTGGGGCTGATCAGCGATGGCATCTACGAGTACGCCGACCACAGCGGCGAGCAGTTCGGCGAGGACCGGGTGGGCGAAGTGATCGCTGAGAATCACAACGCCGACATGGCGGACCTGGTGACGATCCTGCGTCACGCGGTGGAGGTCTTCGCCCAGGGCGCCCCGCAGAACGACGACATGACGATCGTGTTCCTGCGCCGCCAGGCCTAGGGTTTTTCCCGTGACATGTTGACCCGCTTCGTAAGGGGCCTACACTTTCGGCCATGGATATTCGCGTCGCCATCGTGGGGCCGACGGGGTATACGGCGTTGCACCTGATCAAATGGTTGGCGCGTCACCCCCAGGCCGAGGTCACTTACCTGGCCAGTCACCGGGAGCAGCTGCCGCACATCGCCGAGGAGTTTCCCGAGTTGCTCGGTGTGTGTGACCTGGTTTGCCGGCGGATCGATCCGGCCGCGATCGCGCGCGAAGCGGACGTGGCGTTCTGTTGTCTTCCGCACGCGGCGGCGATGGCGTACGTGCCGAAGCTGCTGGACGCGGGGCTGAAGGTGGTGGACCTGTCGGCGGACTATCGCCTGGCGGATGTCGACCTGTACGAGAAGGTCTACCAGACCGATCACACGGATCGAGAAAACCTGGCGCGGGCGGTGTACGGGCTGCCGGAGCTGTTTGCCGAGCAGATCGCCGGCGCGGCGCTCGTGGCCAACCCCGGCTGTTATCCCACTGCCGCGGCGCTGGGTATCGCGCCACTCTTGAAGGCGGGCCTGGTGAAGCCGACGGGCATCGTGGTCAACGCCGCCAGCGGTGTGACCGGCGCCGGTCGCAGCCCCAAGCCCAATCTCCACTACCCCGAGGTGAACGAGGGGTTCGTCGCGTACAACGTCGGCGGCCACCGTCATCAACCGGAGATCGAGCAGACTTTGTCGACGGTTGCGGGACAGGCGGCGGGCGTGCTGTTTGCGCCGCACCTGCTTCCGCTGAACCAGGGGATCGGTGAGACGATCTATCTCGATCCGACGAGCGACGCGGTGATCGAGGAGCAGGTCTATGCGGCCTTGGAGGACGCGTACGCCGACGAACCGTTCGTGCGGGTGCGGGCGGCGCTGCCGAACACAAAGAACGTGCGCGACACGAACTTCTGTGACATCGCGGCCCGTGTGACCGGCGGGAAGGTCGTCGTGTTCAGCGCGATCGACAACATGGTCAAGGGCGCGTCCGGCCAG
>JANQJT010000309.1 GCA_028281485.1 Phycisphaeraceae bacterium | reverse complement strand
GCGGGCGTCTCCGCCGACCAGATGAGCAAGATCACCATCGCCTACGAGCCCGTCTGGGCCATCGGCACCGGTCTCACCGCCACCCCCGAAGACGCGCAGAACGCTCACGCCGCCATCCGCGACTACCTCCGCTTCGCTTACAACGACGCCGTCGCCGACGCCGTCCGCATCCAGTACGGCGGCTCCATGAAGCCCGACAACGCCCCCGAACTCATCGGCCAAGCCGACATCGACGGCGGCCTCATCGGCGGCGCAGCCCTCAAGGCCGATTCCTTCACCGGCATCATCAACGCCGCACTGCAACCCGCTTAATTCAGCTCGGAAGACACACATGCTCGAATCCATCATGCCCACGTTCGCCGCGGCCAGCTTCGGAACCATCGCGCTGGGGATCCTCTTCTTCCTCGTCGCCGCGTTCATGATCCTGGTCGTGCTCATCCAGAAGCCCAAGGGCGGCGGACTCGCCGGCGCCTTCGGCGGCGGGGGAGGCGGCGGACAACAGGCCATGTTCGGGGCCAAGGTCGGCGACGTGCTCACCTGGGTCACCGTCGTCATCTTCGCCCTCTTCCTCCTGCTCGCCGTCGCGCTGGTCTTCACCGGCCGCTCCGACGCCGTGGCCACACCGCCCAACGATGAGCAGGTCGAATCGAACCCCGCCGATCCGGGCCAAACCCCCGCGCCGGCCGAGACGCCCGCCACGGAGTAGCGATTGATCCGATCCATGACCGGTTTCGGCGACGCCCAGGGCCAGACCGACGGCGTCCACTTCGCCGTTGAGGCCCGCGCCGTCAACAACCGCTACTACAAGGCCGCCATCCGTCTGCCCGAAGACATCGCCGCTCTCGAAGCCGAGATCGACTCCCAACTCCGACGCCGCCTCTCACGCGGCTCGATCACCCTCGTCATCGGCATCCGCGACGACTCCGCCGCCGCCGCTCACACCGTCAACACCGCCGCCCTCAACGCCTACCTCGATCAGGTCAAACACCTCGATAGCAACATCGACCTCGCCGCCCTGCTCAACCTGCCCGGCGTCGTCCAGCCCCCCCAATCCGAAGACCGCCTCGACCGACTCCGTCCCGTCATCGCCCAGCTCGTCGACCAGGCCTGCGACAAGCTCACCGCCATGCGCGCCAGCGAAGGCAACGGCCTCGCCGAGGACCTGCTCCGCCACAAGCAATACATCGCCGAGCGCATCGCGCTCATCGCCGAGCGGGCCCCCAGCGTCGTCGAGGAGTACCACACCCGCCTCCGCAACCGCATCGACGACCTGCTCGCCCGCGCCGAACTCGAAGTCAACCAGGTCGATGTGGTCAAGGAGATCGCCGTCTTCGCCGAGCGGTGCGACATCGCCGAGGAGATCCAGCGCATCACCGCCCACCTCGACCAGTTCGATACCATCATCCACGCCGACAACGGCGAGCCCGCCGGCCGCACCCTCGACTTCGTCGCACAGGAACTGCTCCGCGAGGCCAACACCATCGCCAGCAAGTCCAACGACGCGGAGATCAGCCGCACCATCGTCGAGGGCAAGGGCGCCATCGATCGCATCAAAGAGCAGGTTCAGAACGTCGAGTAGCGACCGACGCCCCTTTAGCGCATACAATGCATCAGGAACCGACCCCCTCAAGGCAGCCGCCCGTGAGTTCAGGATCGCATAAATCGGTGCACGGCCTGGCCATCAGCAGCGGCCGCTCCGTCCCGCTCAGCGGCGCATCACGCGGCGAACGCGACCAGTTCGCACCCGACGAGCTCGCCGTCGTCCTCAGCCACTACGATCTCGGCGTCATCGACACCATCCAGGAGTTCCCCCGCGGATCGCGCCGCGCCCCCAAGCTGCTGATCAAGACCGAAAAGGGCGTCTTCCTGCTCAAGCGCCGCGCACGCGGCAAGGACGACCCGTTCAAGGTCGCACTCTGCCACCAGATCCAGCACCACCTCGCCGCCAAGCAGTTCCCCATGCCCCACCTCATCGCTCACAAGCAGGACCAAAGCATGCTCAAGCTGAGCAACGCCATCTACGAGGTCTTCGAGTACATCCGCGGCACCGGCTACGACAACTCGCTCGAAGCCACGCAGGACGCCGGCAAGACCCTCGCCCTCTTCCACAAGCTCGCCGCCGACATCGAGCCCGACTACGACCCGCCCGTCGGCTCCTACCACAACGCCCGCGCCGTCCAGAACTCCATGGAGCTCGTCCCCACCTCGCTGCAACAGTTCGACCCGCGCGAAAAAGACCAGACCAAGGCGATGCAACAGACCAACGCCTTCCTCCGCGAGGCCTACAACACCGCAGCCGCAGCCGCCAACCAGAAACACCTCAACGAGTGGCCCAAGCAGATCACCCACGCCGACTGGCACCCCGGCAACATGCTCTTCCGCGGCAACCGCGTCGTCGCCGTCATCGACTACGACGCCGCTCGCCTCCAGCAACGCATCATCGACACCGCCAACGGCGCACTTCAGTTCTCCATCACCGGCGGGGGCGACGACGCCGCCTCCTGGCCCGACTACCTCGACATGTCGCGCTTCAAACGCTTCCTCGTCGGTTACGACTCGGTCATCCAGATCTCCCGCGCCGAGCTGCAGGCCCTGCCCGAACTCATGATCGAGGCCCTCATCGCCGAGGCCACCATCCCCATCGCCGCCACCGGCTCCTTCGCACGCATGGGGAGCTACGGCTTCCTCCACATGGTCGAACGCAAGGTCCGCTGGATGCAGTCCCGCGCCAAGGAGCTCGCCGACGTGCTCGGCTAACACACCCCACCATGCACCAAGTCAACTGGATCCCAACCCCGCAGCAGGTCGCCCGCCTCCTTCAGACCAACGCCCCCCTGCCCCGCCGCAACTTCGCCGGCATCTTCCTCATGGGCTTCATCCTCTCCCTGCTCGTGCTCATCATCACGCAGACCTCGCCCCTGGCGCTGCTGCTGCTGTGGCTGTCGATGATCACCATGCTCCTGCTCAACCAACAACAACGCCGCGCCGCATTCACCGCCCAGCGCAACACGCTCGAGGTCACCGAGCTGACCATGCTCCGTCACTCCCACGCCGCCCTGCTCGCCGCGTGGAAACTCATCCCACGCCTCCGCCACTACCCCCAGCTCCAGGCACAGACCGCCATGCTCATGGGCGCCAACCTGCAGACCCTCGGCGCACACGAACCCGCCATCGCCTCCTACGACCACCTGCTCAAGGCCTTCCCGCCCGGCAGCGTCGTCCACCAGGTCATCCACCTGCAGCGCGCCATGTCCCTGCTCAACGAGGAACGCCTCACCGACGCCGACTCCGCCCTCCGCGCCGCCGCCAACCAGCAGCTCGCCCCCCCGCCCCGCGCCATCTACACCTCCGTCCAGACCTTCCACCGACTCAAGACGCACCAGCTCGACGACATGCTCACCAGCGCCGACACCCTCCCCAACTCCGTCCGCCCCCTCGGCATCGACGCCGGCTACACCTACGGCCTGACCGCAGCCGCCGCCATCGCCGCCACCGGCTCCTTCGCACGCATGGAGGGCTACGGCTTCCTCCACATGGTCGAACGCAAGGTCCGCTGGATGCAGTCCCGCGCCAAGGAG
>JANQJT010000306.1 GCA_028281485.1 Phycisphaeraceae bacterium | reverse complement strand
GTTGAACCTGCGCAATCTCAACGAAGCGGTGGCGGGGCAGTCGGGTTATGTGCGGCGAGCCGGTGACGAGCTGCAACTGGGCGATGGAACGCCGGTGCGGTTCTGGGCGGTGAACATCAACGCCGCCAATGCGCTGCAGGACAGGCACTCGATCGATTACCTGGCGGACAAGCTGGCGCGGCTCGGTGTGAACATGGTGCGCTTCCACACACCGATGCAGGACGGCCGCGGCGACGGGATGTCGGTCGATGCCAAGCGGCTGGAGCGGCTGCACTACACGGTCGCGGCAATGAAACAGCGCGGCATCTACACTTCGATCAGCTTCTACTTCCCGCTGTGGGTGCAGGTCAGACCGGGCTACGGCATCGCGGGCTACGAAGACTTCGGCAACAAGCACCCGTTCGGCCTGATCTATTTCAATCCCCGCTTGCAGGCCATGCACCGCGCGTGGATCAAACAGGTGCTGACGTCACCGAATCCCTACACGGGTACCGCCTTGGCCAGCGACCCCTCGGTGGCGATGGTGGAGCTGGTGAACGAGGACTCGTGTTTCTTCTGGACGTTCAATCACGCCAGCATCCCACCGCCGCAGCGGCGGATCATCGATGAGATGTATGGCGCGTGGTTGGCGAAGCGGTACGGTTCAATCGACGCGGCGCGCAAGCGGTGGGGCGGGGCGGGGCAGGATCGCGATGCGCCCGGTGAGGGTCGGATGCAGGTGATGGAGGCTTGGCACATGACGGCCGAGGGCACGCGGGCGGGCGGCGAAGCCAAGCGCCGACGCGTGGGCGACCAGGTGCGGTTTCTTGCCGAGCTTCAGCACGCGTTCTACGCCGAGGGCAAGACGTATCTGAGAGAGGAGTTGGGCTACGGCGGGCTGGTCACGGCCAGCAACTGGACGACCGCCGATGCACGCGTGCTCGATGCGGTCGAGCGGTATACGTACACCGCGGCCGACGTGTCCGATCAGCACGGCTACGTGGGCGGGGAGCACGGCGGGGACGGCGCCGGTTACACGGTGTCGCCGGGGCAGACGATCCAGCACCGCTCGGCGTTGCGTGAGCCGTGGCGTCTACCGATCCGTGTGCGACAGACGGCGGGCATGCCGCACATGATCAGCGAGCTGGGGTGGACGAATCCGAATCGCTACCGGGCCGAGGGGCCGATCCTGTCGGCGGCGTACGGGGCGCAGCAGGGCGTGGACGCGATGGTGCTGTTCATCGTCAACAGCAACTACGTCAACGACCAGCGTATGGAGAAGTTTGCGTGGTCGAGCCCGGTCACGGCGGCGAGCAGCCCGGCGGCGGCGCTGATCTACCGGCGCGGCGATGTCGAGGTGGCGCAGCCTGTGATCACCGAGCCGATCGATACCGATCGGATGTTCGAGCTGCGGGGTTCGTGGGGCGATGCGCCGGCGCTGGACGCGCTGCGCGCCAAAGACATCCCCGACCAGACGAAGCAGGGCACGGGGGTGGACGACTACCACCGCCTGGCGTTCTTCGCGGGGCGCGTGGTGCGACGGTACGTCGAGCCTGCGCACGAAGAGATGGCCGTCCACGTCGAGCCGATCGATCTGACGGAGTTCGTCGATCCGCGGGCGAAGCGTGTGGTCAGCGTGCACGGTCAGACCTCGCTGGATTACGGCAAGGGCGTGATGACGATCGACACGCCGCGTGCGCAGGGCGCGGTGGGGTTCCTGGGCGCCGCGGGCGTGATCGAGCTGGGCGATGTGACGATCCGCTGCGGCAACGCGTACGCGACGGTCGTGGTGGTGTCGTTGGATGATCGGCCGATCGCCGAGTCGAAACGCGTGCTGGTGCAGACGATGACGGTGGATCGGCCTTACGGTTATCGCGAGCGGAACGGCGAGATCGTCAGCGTGGGCGGGGCGCCGATCGGCGTGGAAAAAATCGCGGTGGCGCTGCGGCTGGAGGGTGAGGCGTGGGCGGGTGCCGACGTGACGGCGCTGGATGAGCACGGGTACGCCACGGACCGGGCGGTCTCAATCCAGCGACCGGGCGACGGGAAGGTGACATTGATCGCGTTGGAGCCGGACGCGGTGTATCACGTGATCACTCGGCCGTGATTCTTGGCAGGCCGGGCCGGGCCCGATACGCTTACGGTGATGTCGGCCAACGAATCTGAGAAAACCTCACACGCCGGTCTGCGGACGGTCACCTGGTTGATCGCCATCGCGCTGGCGCTCGGCGCGCTGGCCGGTCACTGGCTGCACGGCTACCAGGATGCGCCCGACTCGTGGATCGGCGAGCGTTTCGAAGCGATCCGCGGCGGGTTGTGGTTTGTCGGCAACGACATCTTCATCCGACTATTGAAGATGCTGATCATGCCGCTGATCATCTCTTCTGTGATCGTGGGCGTGGTGAGCGTGGGTGACTTTCGCCGGCTCGGCAAGATCGGTCTGGCGACGCTGGCTTACTACTTCGGCACGATGCTGATCGCGGTGACGATCGGGCTCACGCTGGTGACCGTGATCAATCCGGGTCAGTACATCAGCGAAGAGGCGGTGGTGCGGGCCGAGGCGGATTACGCCGCGGACACGAAGGTGCAGGAGAAGATCGAGGCCGGGCCGAGCGGATTCGGTGCGGCGCTGCTGCAGATCTTCAAGTCGATTATCCCGGAGAACCCGCTGGGCGCCGCGGCCGAGGGGCGCGTGCTGCCGATCATCTTCTTCAGCATCTTCTTCGGCGTGGTGCTCACGACGATCGGCCCGCGTGGCGAGCCCGTGGCCGGCTTCTTCGACGCGGTGTTCCGCGTGATGATGAAGATGGTGATCGTGGTGATCTGGATGGCGCCGGTGGGTGTGTTCTGTCTGCTGGCGTGGACGATCGCGGCCAAGGGGCTGGGTGTGTTTCTCACGGCGATCGCGGTGTACATGTCGACGGTGATCGCGGGGCTGAGCATTCACGCGCTGATCGTGTTGCCGTTGCTGCTGTGGGTGTTCGGTCGGGCCAATCCTTTTGTGTTTTTGCACCGCATGCGCAGCGCGCTGATGACCGCGTTCGGCACGGACAGCAGCTCGGCGACGCTGCCGGTAACGTGCGAGGCCGCCACGCTGGAGGGCGGCGTGAGCAAGAAATCAGCCGGTTTCGTGCTGCCACTGGGGGCGACGATCAACATGGACGGCACGGCGCTGTTCGAGGCGGTGGCCGTGGTGTTTATCGCCCAGGCGTACGGTTTTGACCTGGGCCTGGCGGAACTGGTGATCATCGCGTTGACGGCGACGCTCACGGCCATCGGCGCCGCGGGCATTCCGTCGGCTTCGCTGGTGCTCATGCCCACCGTCATCATGGCGGTCAACCAGTCGCTGGGGTACACCGGCGAGGGCGCGGGCGAGACCAGCGGCATCCTCATCGCCGGGATCGGCCTGATCATCGGTGTCGACCGTTTGCTGGATATGTGTCGCACCACCGTCAACGTCTGGGGCGACGCGGTGGGTGCGAAGATCATGACACGAATCGCCCCGGATGAAGCTGCACCGAAATGAACATGCCATTGAACGAGCCCGAACCGCTTGACCTGACCGAGCACGGCGCAAAGGGCGCCTCGTCCGACCGCCGACTGTTCATGCAGTTGCAGGCGTTTACCGGTTGCGGCGACAGCGCGGCCGCGGTCGAGGCGATGCGCATGGCCAACATCAGCGGCGCGGTGTACGAAGACGTGGCCGATCCGTACGGCATCGCGGTGGTGACCTACAGCGAGGAGCCGACGTACTTCGTTGACGAGGTAAGGCTGCTGTATCGCGGCGAACCGTTCAAGCGGCTGGAGCTGCGACCGGAGCTGACGATGTTCGGCCGGTCGTATTCGATCGGATACGAGGCGGACCTGGACGACGTGCTGGTGGAGCGGCCGAAGCGCACGCTGTTGAACCCGGATTGGCCGTGGGGCGTGTGGTACCCGGTGCGGCGCAAGGGCGCGTTCCAGAACCTGCCGATGGACGAGCAGCGCGCGATCCTGATGGAGCACGGCACGATCGGCATGCGCTTCGGCCGATCAGACGCGGCGCACGACATCCGACTGGCCTGCCACGGCCTCGACCGCAACGACAACGACTTTATCGTCGGCTTGGTGTCCGGTGAGCTGGCGCCGCTGAGCAAGCTGGTGGAGACGATGCGCAAGACCAAGCAGACCAGCCAGTGGATCCAGTCGCTCGGGCCGTTCTTCGTCGGACGCAAGGTCTGGCAGAGCGGCGAGTAACCCTCCGGCCCCCGGAAAATCGCATTCTCCGCCAACACAACCCTCGAAAAGTATGCACACGGTCGTCTCACCAGCGTATGATTGGCAACGGCTATGTCACACGACGGGGAAACCATCTCGCCCAAAGGACACCGCTGGTTGCGGCGCACGATGCTTGTTGCGACGGTGATCGCGGTGCTGCTGGTGATCTATGTGGCGTCGTACTTCGTGGTACGAAACAAAAATGTTGATCCTGACATGGTCGCGATCGGGTACGGAACGCGCCTTCATGTCTATCCATTGAGCAATCAAGTGGCGGGTATGCTTCACTTCAATGCGGCAATAATAGATCCTACGTATGTGATAGCAGACCGATTCGGCGGTTGTGTGTGTTTTATTCCGGAATGGAACGCCAAGATCTCACATCGTTTTGCGGCGCGGATTTTTGCGCCGCTTGAGTGGGTGGAGATCAGAATCGGAGGATACGATCTGCTTACATCGGAGGACTATCGCGCGTGGCAGGCGGAGGACGCGGTCCAGATGACGATCAACGGTGTCGAGATGCGGTTGCCTATCGACGGAACGTTGGAGGAGTTGTTGATCGAGATGGAAGAAGAGGCCGCCGAGTAGCGGGGCGGGGCGGTGACGGGAGAGCATCTGTTCTGGGGATTCGAATTGGGGCTGGGTCGTAATCTGGGGAATCTGTAGCAACTGGGCGGATCAAATAGGGGCGAAACTCGGCGCATTTCAATTGAATTCGGACAACATGGTGTGTTATAATTCCCACCATAGGAGAGTTCCTTTCGACGCGGGGCCGTGCGTCAACAGTTGGGGATGGATAGATGACCCATATACAGATTGTCCGCGCCGTGGGCGTGCTGGCCTTGTTGTTTGTGTTGGCGGCCGCGGTCGAGGCCAAGGAGGCGGTGTTCGATTTCCGTCTCGCTGAGCCCCTGTGGGAATACGAGTACTACGGCGAGGAAGCGGGCTACGGTTTTACCGTCAGCGATCCGGATTCCTGTCTCGACCTGACCGTGACGGGTAGCCGGTTTACCTGTGACGATTCGTTGTCTCGGATCGACGCGGCGATCACCAAGTCTGAGAAGGGCCTGGGTGTCGCCAGCGACCTGGACTGCAACACGTGGGAGATGCTGAACGTCAACGGCAACGGCAAAGCCAGCTCGCTTGCCGGTGACGAGATGATTCTGTTCGAGTTTGATCCCGCGGTGTTGATCGATCGGATCTGCTTTGACTGGGTCGATCCGTACGGCTGCGGGCCGAAGGCGGGCGACTCGGTGAAGCTCTACATCGGCAGCGACAGCCCCAGCGTGCTGGACATCAAGCTCAGCGATCACGACCTGAACCACGACGGCCTGGTCGACCTCATGCTGGCCGACTTCCTCAGCAATCCGATGGATCGCTTCGGCATCAAGCTGGGTATCATCGCGCCGGACTGCAACGACAACTTCACGGTTTGCGGTTTGAAGGTGGAGGTGGATTGCGTTCCGCCGCCGCCGGTCGTGCCTCTGCCGGCCAGCTCGGTCGCGGGGCTTATGATGCTCGGCGGGATGAGCGTGTGGCGCAGCATCCGCCGCAAGCGTCAGGCTGATATCTGAATGAATCGATTACTCAGGAGGAGACGACGGACGGCCTAGAAACCGTCCGTCGTTTTGTTATGGAGTGTAATCGTGACGGTGTCGTCCTCGATGGATACATCAAATGTGGCGCAGGGGCGATCGGCGGGGGGGCCGGTGGGGCGGCCGGTGCGGACGTCGAACGCGGCGGCGTGCCAGGGGCAGTAAAGCAGGTGGCCTTCCAGCGAGCCGGCGCTGAGTGAGGCCTCGGCGTGTGTGCAGCGGTCGCTGATGGCGTAGACCTCGCCTTCGACGTTGCAGACCGCCACGGGCTCGTCGCCCACCATCACGCGCACCACCGCGCCGGGCGGCAGGTCGGATAGGGGAAGTTGTGCGGCGTGTTCACACATCGTATGCGGCGGCGTCTTGCACGGATTGTTCTTGTGGTGTGCGCGCGGTGCGCAGCAGGCGAAACTGCCAGGCGACGAGCAGCGCGACCAGCGCCAGCAGCGCCGCGCCGGTGGTCTGGTGCAGCGTGGTGATGAACGCGTCGACGGGATCGGAGACCTGGTCGGTGGCGAACTGCGGCTTGGGCTGGCTAGTGTCGCGCACGGCCAGCGCGATAAAGCCCAGTCCGATCTGTGCGATGACGACGACGCTGACGGCGTTGCCGACGCGTTTGAGCGTGGCGCTGGTTTCGCCGTAGATCGCCGAGGCCCGAACGGAGACAGCCAGCGCCAGCCCCGCGGTCACAAAGGCGAAGCCGATGTGTTCCATCAACACGTTGTATTCTTTGCGCAGGAGCACGCCGAGCAATAGTTGGATGATCACGAACAGGAGCGTGATCACGCCGAGCACGCGGTCGGTCGTGGCGGCCTTGCCCTCGACGCGTGCGTCGGGTTTCGACCAGCTTGCGGTGGTCATGGCGGCGAGGACGACCAGCGCGGCGCCGATCATCTGGCCGAACGAGCCGTGGAAGAGGATGGAGGCCAGGCTCTTGCCTTCACTCAGCACCCACAGCCCACCCATGACGCCCTGCAATACAACCGAGACGAAGCAGACGGTGGTCAACACCTTTACGCCGCGGCTGACACGCGAAGACCAGACGAAACATGTCAGCGCCAGCGTGGTCAGCCCGACAAGCGTGCCGAACAGGCGGTGGGTGTGTTCGTAGTAGATGCCCCCGGTCATCTTCGACAGCGGGTAGAGGAACATGTTGGCTTGCTTGCTGGTGGGCCAGTCCTCGACGGAGAAGCCCGCGTCGTGTCCGGTGACCAGGCCGCCGGCGATGATGACCAGGACGGTTGCGACCAGTGCCGACAGGACGAACCACATCAGCCAGTTGTGTTGGGTCGTGGTGTGTTCGGCTCGGCGGCCGGCTTTGCCCACGACGGACCCGATGGAAAACAGCACCACGCTGGCGATGAGGTAACCGGGCAGGCCGATCGCCAGCGTCTTGTAGTCTTCGGCGTCTGCGAGCACGGCCGAGACGACCAGCATGTTGATCAGCGCGGTCAGCGTCGCGGTGCCCAGAGCGCCGCGCCAGGTGCGCGTGGTGGTCTTTCCGAAGAGCCAGCCGGCGGCGAGCAGGACGGTGATGATGCCGATGCCTGCGCTGATCGAGATCGCCGCGGGCGGCAGGAACTCCAGGATGGGCAGGTGGGTGACGTAGCCGACGCACCACGTGGACGCGGCGGTGCCGAATCCGAAGGCCAGCACGTCCGCGCCGGGGGTGGGGGCGGTGGTGTGCGTTGGGATGGAGGTATTCATGAGGTCCTCTTGTAGGGGGTGGTCATTCTAGGAATGGACCGGGGCGTCCACAATGACACAAAGGCGCGTTTGCCCGCGCGGAGGCCGATGGCTAGGATGCGGCGCTGAACGGAGCTTCGCCGCGATGACCACCGTTTCGACAACCGGTATGACCACGACCGCCCCGGGCTTGCTTGCCCGCGCCAGGGGGCTTTGGTGTCTGTACCGCGACCTGACGAAGTTTCGCCTGAGTCTCTTGGTGGCGTTGACGGCGATGGTGGGGTACGTGCTGGCGAGCGGGCCGCAGGTGCACTGGCTGGCGTTCTTTGTCAGCTCGCTGGGTGTGATGCTGGCCGCGTGCAGCGCCAACGCGTTTAACCAGATCATCGAGCGTCACCGCGACGCGCGCATGACGCGCACAGCGGGTCGGCCGCTGCCGGCGGGGCGGATGAGCCTGATCCACGCGACGGCGTTTGCGCTGGCGATCGGTGTGCTGGGCGTGGCGATGCTGGCCGAGGCGATCAACAACCTCGCGGCGTGGCTGGCGCTGGCCAACATCCTTCTGTATGTGCTGGTGTACACGCCCTTGAAGGTGCGTTCGACGTTGAACACGCTGGTGGGCGCGGTGGTCGGTGCGATCCCGCCGAT
>JANQJT010000286.1 GCA_028281485.1 Phycisphaeraceae bacterium | reverse complement strand
GTGGCCGGTCAGAAGCGCCGTAAGGATGTTGTCGCTGGCGAAGTGATCGGGGGAGCGCCCGGTCGGGGCCGCCAGCATATCGTCGACACCGGAGGCGTGAATCATCGCCGTGGCGTGGACGGCGGACGGTTCCTGGTCGGCAAACAACCGCGCGAAGCTGACGCAGTAACAGCCGATGTCCATCAGCGAACCGCCGGCCATAGCCGGATCGAATCGGATGTTGTCGTCGACATGGGTCGTGCAGAGATTGAACGCGAGGCGGATAAGGCGCAGCTCACCGATCTCCCCGCTTCGCAGCGTCTGCATCACCGCGGCGGTGAGCGGGTGCGACTGGTACATGTACGCCTCGACCAGCACGCGGTCGGCGGCGTGTGCCGCGGCAACCATCTCCTTCGACTGGACGAGGTTGCTGGCAAAGGGTTTCTCGCAGAGCACGTGCTTGCCGGCTTCGAGCGCACGGATCGTCCACTCGTGATGCATGGCGTTCGGCAGCGCGTTGTAGATCGCCTCGACGTTGGGATCGTCGATGACCGATGCGTAGTCGCCGTGAGCATCGGGGATGGCAAACCGCGCGGCGAAGGCCTGCGCCCGCTCGACGTCGCGCGAGCCCACGGCCGTGACGACGCTGTGCTTCGCGCCCGCCACGCCCTCGGCGAACTGCGAGGCGATGTTGCCGGTGGAAAGAATGCCAAATCGCAGACGATCGGTCATCGCGGTGTCTCCGATTGCGGATTGTAGTGGAGTCGGCGGCCCGCTGCCGGAGTAAAACGGAAAACTCACCGCCGCGCGGCGCGCGCCTCCAACAGCCGATCGAGCAGATCGGCGGGGACGCGCTGGCTGCCCATGGCGATGGGCTTGCGGGAGCCGTGGAAATCGCTGCCGCCGGTGGTCAGCAGATCGTAGCGCCCCGCGAGTGTGGTGTAGAAGTCGACCAGTGCGCCGTCGTGATCGCAGTGGTAGGCCTCCAGGCCGTCGAGCCCCTGGTCGACCAAACGCCGAACGGTGTCGGTCAGCTCCTCGTCGTCTTCACAGCGGAGTTGGACGGGGTGGGCGAGAACGGCCAGGCCGCCGGCGTCGTGGATCGCCTCGATCGCGCGTGCCGTCGGCAGGTAGTCTTTTCGCACGTAAGCCTCGCCGTCCTTGCCGAGGAAGCGATCGAACGCGTCCTTGATTGACCGGGCGTAGCCGCGTTCCACGAGCAGCGCCGCGATGTGGGGCCTGCCGATCATGCCACCGCCGGCCGCATCGAGCACGTGCTCCATCGTGATGTCGAACCGCAGCGCGTTGAGCTTCTCGACGATGAGCGGGGCGCGTTCGTCGCGCGCCTTCTGCTGGTCTGTCATCACGTCGCGGAGCAGCTCGCTATCGCCGCCGACGAAGTAGCCGAGGATGTGCATCGCGCCGGCGGGCTTGCCGCGCTCGCACGACATCTCGATGCCCGGCACAAACCGCACGCCCGCCTGCTCACACCCCGCGGCACAGGCGTCACACCCGACGGTCGTGTCGTGATCGGTCAGCGCAATGGCACTCAGCCCCGCCTCGGCAGCAAGAGCGCCCAGTTCACCGGGCGGCGTCGTGCCGTCGGAAGCGGTCGAATGCATGTGTAAATCGATGGTGCTCATTGGTTTGGCCGGGTGTGTCGGAGTGGGATTGAAAGGCCCCAGACGCGGATTGTCAATGTGGACCGTCGCGTCCACATGCGTTAACGCAACAGAAACGGAGAAACACGCCGTTTATCAATACGGTGTTTAGAAAGCCGTTAAAACTCGCTGTCCACACGCATTTTATTTGAACGATCTGTGAGCGTCGTGTAGCTTTATTGGGAGTCGGGTCTGCTCATTCGAGCGACCAATCGGAGAGAGAACGGAAGCAGAGAGAGGGATATCCATCATGTTGCGCAATAGATTGTTGGGCACGCTCGCGTTGTGCTTTGCGACGGCGTTGTTGCTGAGCCATCGGGCGTCGGCGCAAGAGTTCGACGTCGAGTACTACTTCACGCAGGCCGAGGACGGCGAGAACTGGCCCGATGGCGATGGGGCGCCGCTGGGTATCCCGTCGTTCGGTTCGTACACCACGGAAGACGGCGTCCGATTCACAAACAACATCAACAACGTGTTATTCGTTGACGACAACTTCCTGATGGACGTGTTCGACCTGAACGACAATTCCGGAGGATTCAGCCAGACGTTCTTTGAAGACGATATCGTGTGGGGCGACCCGAAGGGATCGAACCCGACGTTTTCCATCGACTTCGAGCAGGCGGACATGACCGCTTCGTTCGTTCAGTTTGACTTCGGCTGGACCGCCAACGACGCGACGCCTAACTTCACGGTGTGGGACTCGGAGGGCGAAAGCGTTCAGTTTGGATTCGGCCTGGGCACGCAGTTCAACCCCGGCTTCGCCTATCCAGACTCGGAGGGCTGGGGCGACCAGCTTCAGTTCTTCTACGACGATTTCAACGATTTACCCGGAACCAGCCTGATCGACATCGCCCGCATCGAGATCGATCTCAACCCCGTATCCACTAACACCGGCACCGAGCAGTTCGCCATCGACAACTTCGGCGCGACGCTGGACATGGAGAACATGGGAAGTGGCGGCGGCGGCGGTAACCCGGACCAGTCCGACCTGCGCTTCGGTTCATCGGGTCAGCCCGAAATCGAGATCGTCGGTCTGGGCACGAAATACCTCGTGAACTCAATCAACAACGGCTCGTTTGACGTGGCTGTGGTCAACGACGGCATCGGCGACACCACCTACTCACTGGCATTCAGCGGCATCGATTCCATCTATACGCCGGGTACGCTGCCGACCGGCGAGCCGATCCTGGGCAGCAGCAACGAGGAAATCGATCCGTACATTCAGTTCACCACCTTCGCCCAGTCCGGCGAGTACGATGCGCAGCTCGACCTGACCAACCTGCAGAAGGTTGGCGATACCGCTCAGCTGCTCACCACCGTCGAGCTCTACGACGCACCCGATGTCACCGACGACACAGGCGACATCGTCGATCCCAGCACCGACGGTCAGATCTCTATGTCCAACGCCCCGGCCGGCCCACACTCCGGCGCGCTGCGCGCGGGCTTGGAAATCAACGCCATCGTGTTCTCCGATCCCGGTTTCTCCCTGACGGGCATCAACCCGCTCGATTTCCTCGCACCCGGCACCTCCCTCAACGGCCAGGTGCACTTCGACCCCACCGGTCTGCCGGCGGGATCCTACGGCGGCACGCTCAACCTCAAGGTCGCGATGAACTCCGAAGCCGGCAGCTTCCTGAACGGTAAGCCCCCCGTGCCCGACTACGTCTGGAACATCGCCAACCAGGTCATCCCCGTGACCGAAAACGCCAGCGATAACGCCTCTCCCGGTCAGGACCTCGGCGAACTCGGCCTGGGCGTGCAGAACAACGACACCGCGGCCGACATCCTCGGCGGCACCAGCACGGCTAACCAGTCCATCTCACTCGATCTCGATCCCGACACCGGCGGCTTCGGCATCGGTTTTGAAAACACCGCCAACGTGCTCAGCGATCCCGTTGACGTCGACCTCGGAAACGACGGCGACGTCTTCGTGCTCCAGCTTGTCTTCGACGGCGCGGGACTGAACGAGACGCAGAAGCAAAAGGTCCGCCTGCTGTTCTATGATGAGGGAACGGACACGTGGCAGAACGCCATCGAGTTCAACAGCAACTTCAAGGCGGTGCAGCTGATCGACAACGCGATCAACAGCGAGGGCCGATTCTTCGCCGACACCTCCTACGAGCAGTACATGCTCGACGGCGGCACGCTCACCCCCGGCGCCCACGGCACGACCGTCAACGGTGTCATCTCCGCTTGGGCCATCGTCGATCACAACACCGTCTTCGGCGCGGGCATCATCCCCGAGCCCGCCTCGATGGGCCTGCTCCTGGTCGGAGCGATGGCGATGGTCAGTCGCCGCCGACGCTGATTCGGTCGGAAGTATCTCATCAGCACACATAAAAAGCCCACGGTGATGAGCCGTGGGCTTTTAATTCGTGATTCGTCGGGGCGATTAGCCCTTGATGATGCCGTTGGCTTCGAGGATGTCCAGCAGCTTCTGGACCGATTCCTCGATGCTCAGCTCGTGCGTGGAGAGCACCAGCTCGGCGTTGGCCGGTTCATCGAACGGATCGTCGATGCCGGTGAAGCCCTTGATCTCACCGGCGCGGGCCTTCTTGTAAAGGCCCTTGGGGTCGCGTTCCTCGGCGACCTCGAGCGGACAGTGCACGTAGACCTCGAAGAAGGGGATGCCGGCCTCGGCGTGCAGGGCGCGGACCTTGTCGCGGTCCTCGGCGTACGGGCTGATGAAGCTGGTGACGGAGATGATGCCGGCGTCGGCAAACAGCTTGGTCACCTCGCCGATGCGGCGGATGTTCTCGGCACGATCCTCGGCGCTGAACCCGAGGTTCTTGTTCAGACCGTGGCGGATGTTGTCGCCGTCCAGGCGGTAGGCGTGGTGGCCGCGCTGCAGCAGGACCTGCTCAAACGCGACGGCGACGGTGCTCTTGCCCGAGCCGGACAAGCCCGTCATCCAGACGGTGCAGCCCTTCTGGCCCAGGTTGGCTTGGCGCTCCTCGGCGGTGACTTCGCCTTCGTGCCATGTGATATTCGTGGCTTTCTGTTCGACCATTTTTTATCTCCCATGGTTGAATCTGGCGGGCCATCCTAGCGAAGGGCCGAGGGTTTGCAAAGGGCCGTGACGGGCTACCCCGACGGCGGTAAACTGTGCATATATGAGCGGTTTACGCACTATCGTGGGGATCGGGGAAGCCCTGGTTGACGTCTTTGCGGATTCGGAGCGGATCGGCGGTGCGCCGCTGAATCTGGCCATGATGGCCCACCAGCTGGGCAATCGCGGCGTGATCGTCAGCCGGGTCGGTCAGGATCGGCTCGGCGAGGCCATATTCGACACGCTCAACCAGCGCAACATGCCCACCGATCACCTCCAATCCGATCCGGACAACGCCACCGGCATCATCTACGTCGAGACCGACGGCCCGGAACCCCGTTACGACATCGTCGAGCACGTCGCGTGGGACTTTCTGCAATGGGACGGTGACCTGGATTCGCTCGCCGCTCACGCCCAGGCCGTGTGCTTCGGCACGCTCGCCCAGCGCGTCGCCCAGTCGCGCAACACGATCTACCGTTTCGTCGAGGCGGCCCGCCGGGCGGTGCGTCTGCTCGACGTGAACTTCCGACAGGACGACTTCGATCGGCGTGAGCTGACGCGCTCACTGGAGATCGCCAACGCGCTGAAGGTCAACGAAGACGAGCTGGCGCAGCTGCGCACGATGCTGCTGCTGCCCGACGGCGAGGCCGAGGCCGCGTCGCAACTGATGAAGACCCACGGCCTGGACTGGGTCGCGTTGACACGCGGCGACCGCGGCACGATCGTCTTCACACCCGAAGGCTCGTTCGAAGGCGACGGCGCACAGGCCGGCACGGACGGCGACCCGGTCGGCGCCGGCGACGCGACCGCCGCGGCGCTGCTGCACGGCGTCGTCCGCCGATGGGATTGGCCACGCACGATCACGCTGGCCAACGCGCTGGGCGCGTTCGTCGCGTCCCAGACCGGTGCCAGTCCCGAGCTGACCGACGAGATGAAGACGTTGGCGGGGATCGAAGACGAGTAAGGCGCAGCCATGGTCGAGGTCGAGGTTAAACGCAAAGCACCATCGGGCCAGGACGCGCCGCCCCCACCCGAGCCGCCGATCTTCGGCAACGGACCGCGCGGCTCGTCGCCCGGCGACGGCTGCGGCTTCATCATCCTCCGCTGGCTGGTCTACGCGCTGGTGATCTGGGCCCTGGCCCAATTGCTGCCGGGCATCGAAGTCGACGGCTACCGCGGCGCGATGGGGGTCACGCTCGTGCTCAGCATTCTCAACGTATTAGTCAAACCCTTCCTCTACCTGTTTGCGCTGGTCATCGGGATCAAGATGCGGGTGACTCGGCTGGGCCTGGGGCTGATGCTGCTGGTGTGTAACGCGGTGGTGATCTCGCTGGTGGATCTCTTGATGGATTCGCTGACGATCGAGCACTTCGGCTGGTCGCTGGCGATGGCCGCCATCATCAGCGCCGTCAGCGCCTGGACCAGCGGCACGACACGACCACCCAACCGCCCGCCCGCTTAACCCGCCCTACCGCCGCCCAACCGCCGACTCTACAATACGCCCATGATCCTCCTGATCGATAACTACGACAGCTTCACCTACAACCTCGTGCAGCGCATCGGCGAGCTGGACGCGTCGCTGGACCTGCGCGTGGTGCGCAACGACAAGATCACCGCCGACCAGGCCGCGGCGCTGCGACCCGAGCGTGTGATCGTCTCGCCCGGCCCGTGCACGCCCGCCGAGGGCGGCGTCAGTAACGACATCATCAAGAAGTTCGCCGGCGAGGTCCCCCTGCTCGGCGTGTGTCTCGGTCATCAGTGCATCGGTTTCAGCCACGGCATGACCGTCAGCCGCAACGACCGCCTCATGCACGGTAAGACCTCTCCGATCCACCACGACGGCCGAGGCATCTTCACCGGCCTGAGCAATCCCTTTATCGCCACGCGATACCACTCGCTGATCATCGAGCGCGACACGATCAACGAAGACGAATGGACCATCACCGCCTGGACCGATGCCGGCGAGGTGATGGGCGTGCGACGCAACTGGGACCGGGCCCCGATCGAGGGCGTGCAGTTCCACCCCGAGAGCTTCCTCACGCTCGAGGGCCCGCTGATGCTGGCCAACTTTTTAGGCCTGCCCCGGCCCGGTATTGTTGAAACGCCGGCCACCTGACGCGTCTATCTCATACGACGCGACACTCATCTGGGAGCGTGATCGATGCGCACAGGTCTTATCACGGGATTGCTGATCGCGGGGTTCGTCGGCGGGCTATTTACCGCCGCCGTCGTTGCCGCCGAGACGGTGCACTTCAACGACTTCGAAAGCGAGGCCGGCCCCGCCTGGTCCACCCAGGAGATCGCCTCGCCGCCCGGCGAGAACGCCACCCGCTTCCTCGGGCGATTCAGCGAAGACCAGAACGCCGCCCTCACGCTGACCGACCTGCCGAAACACACGCGTCTGCGCGTCACTTTCGATCTGCACATCATCCAGACCTGGGACGGCGAGAACACCACCTGGGGGCCGGACCGCTGGATCGCATCGGTCGACGGTCGCGAGCTGATCCGCACCAGCTTCTCCAACGCCGACTGGAACAACTATCAGTACTTCCAGAACTTTCCCGGCCTGCTCGCGTCCGAACGCTTCAACCACCGCACCGGCGCCGATCGCATAGACACGCTGAACTTTGAAAACACCGATGAAGGCAACGAGAGACTGCCGCTGCGCGACGCGACCTATCAACTCCGTATGACGATCGCACACTCGGCCGACACCGCCGAGCTGGTCTTCCGCGGCTCGGGCCTGCAGGAACTCAGCGACGAATCGTGGGGCATCGACAATATCCGCGTCGAGGTGCTCAGCGACGACGACATCGAACCGCTGACCGACGAACAGTGGCAACGGATCAGCCGCGACCTGAGCGGCACCGATCCGCGCAAGATCTACGACGCCTGCTGGCTGCTCATCGAACAGGGTGACGCGGGGTTGAACCGCATCGACGAGATGTTGACCGGCCGCGAAGACTCGCGTAACGCACGGCGACAGCACATCCAGCAGCTCATCGATCAGCTCAACGCACCGGACTACGAAACGCGCGAGCAAGCCATGTCCGATCTGCAATCCCAGTGGCGGCTCGAGCCCGACCTGCTCACCGCCGCGGCCGAGCAGCCGGCGTCCGCCGAGGCCGAGTGGCGAATCAATCAGGTGCTGCACAGCAAAGAGCGCTCGAATACCCGGATCGATCCGTCGACGCTGAAGGTGATGCGCATGCACCGCGTGCTCGAACTGATCGACACGCCCCGCGCCAAGGAAATGCTCGAGGCCAGCCGGGCCCGACAGGTCAACCTGCCGACTAAGGACTGACCGGGTAGAGATGGTCGGCGTCGGTGACGCGCAGCTGCATCGCGCGGCCGGCCGGCTGAGAGATCACGCCCCGCGCGTGAACGCGCAATCCGTTCAACCCCACCGCACGCTCGCCGTACCGATTCTCCAACTCCCCCACCACCTGCGCCTCACACATCAGCACCAACCCCGCGCCGCCCTGCAGACGGATCACCACGCGACCGTCTTGACGAACGACGGGCTCGGCGCGGACTTGGCCGACGACGTCGTGCGCGTTCGTATTCCCGTCACGCACCAACGCGCTGAGCCGGTCGGTGTCAGTCGCATCGATCACCGCCTGGTCGGGCGAGACGGACCGCTTGGCCGCATCCACGGTGGCCGCATCGATGGCGGTGATCTGCCGGGTGGTCGAGACCGCCAACGCAAAGCCGCCGTCGGGCCGGTGTGTGATCGGGGCCTCGACGCGGATGGACTGATCGGTGATGCCGTCGCCGCGCTTGCCGCCGAACTTGCGCGTCATCGCGGCAAACAAGCGGCCTTCGACGACGACGCGCGGCGCATCGGAAGGCGCCACACCCGCGAAGTAAAGCGTGGCCGTGCGCGGATCGGTATCCAAGGCATACCCGACCCGCTCGACCCGACCGACCAGGCGGATGGTTTGATTCGAATCGGCCGCCAGCGCCAGCCGGACACGGTCACTGACGTGGATATCGTTCACTTCAACGATCGCCGGTTCCACAGCCGGGGTTTCAATCGGCGTGACCGACTCAGGGATATCCGCTTCGGGAACGATCGTTTCACGCGACGCGACGCGTGGCGGTTCGATCACCTGCGTCAGCCCGCCGTCCACCTCTACTGTGGGTTGATCCGCAGGCGTGACCGGATCGGTCGCGATGACCCGGTCGGTCGTTGCACGCGTTTCAGGGTTCGATGTGACGGACGCCCGCGGGTCGGCTTCCGGGGGATCACCGGATGAAGCGGGACCGATCAGCGTGGCGACCGACACCGCCCCCGCCGCCAGCAGCAACACGCCACCCGCCGCCCACAGCTTCCACGCCGGCCCCTGCGATCCCGTGCCCTTGTCCTTTTCCAACACCATCTGCAACGCTCCCGCGAAAGACTCCGCGGTCACAAACCGCTCCTGCGGATAATACGCCAGCGACCGCTCGATCACATCGACCAGCGCGTGCGGCAACTCCGGCATCAGCTTGCGCAGGTCCGGCAGCGGCAGCTTGCGATGCACCTGGATCACGTCCGTCAACCGGCGCACGCGAAACGGCGCACGCCCCGTGATCAGGTAGAACAGCGTCGCACCCAGCGCGAAGATGTCACTGGAGGTCGAGCCCGTGCCGCGCGCCATCTCCGGCGCCATGAACAGCGGTGAGCCGGCCACCTTCCACGGCGACGCCGACTTGCCGGGGCGATCGATCCGAAGCGACAGGCCGAAGTCCGTGATCTTGCAGTGACCGTTCTCGTCGAGCAGCAGGTTGGCCGGCTTGATGTCGCGGTGACAGATGCCGTGCTGATGGGCGCAGCTCAGCCCCCCCGCCGCCTCGATCGCGTAGCCCACCGCGCGGCGCCAATCCAGCGGCCCCCGCCGACTGACCAGCGACCGCAGGTCCCCGCCCGGCAAAAACTCCATCGCGATAAACAACCGGTCGTTGTCGATCCCCACCTCGTAAACCTGCACCACCGACGGGTGGATCAGCGACGCGATCGCCCGCGCCTCGCTGACAAACTGACGCTGACGCGCCCGCGCCTTGTCGTCGGCGTCGGCCTGATAGTGCGACACCTTCAGCGCCACGTGCCGCTTCAGCGCCCCGTCCTCACCGAGCAGCACCCGCCCCATCGTGCCGTGGCCCAGCTGTCGGATCACGCGGAAGTGCGCGATGCGCTGGGGAATCTCCGCGTCGTAGTTGATCTCGACGGGCTGATAAGCGGGGATGGTCGGATGCTTGTCCATGGTTGAGAAACGCCCCGGGCAGAAATGCCCTGACAAGAGCGTACCCCATGGCACGATCCGAGTAAAAGATATTCTGTAAAAAGCGGGTTAAGACGCGCGGGCGGAGTACTGATACTCCTTCTTGTCGGTCGAACGCCGGCCGATCGGTCCGCCGCAGTGCGGACATCGGGGCTGACCGCAGTGGGTGTGTCTTCGATCGATCTCCCGGGCGAACCCGCTAGCAAGAATACCCGCCGGCAGCGCGAACATGCCCACGCCGAGCAGCGCGATCACCGCCGCCACCACCTTGCCCAGCGTCGTCACCGGCGTCACGTCGCCATAGCCCACCGTCGTCAGCGTCACCACCGACCACCACAGCGAGGCCGGGATGCTGCTGAACACCTCCGGCTGCGCCTCGTGCTCGATGAAATACATCGCGCTGCTGGTCACCACCAGCAGCATCACCATGAGCATGAAGCCCACGGTCAGCTCTTCTTTCTTGTCCAACACGACCCTGCCCAGCAGGTTCGCCGCCGTGCTGTAGCGGCCGAGCTTGAGGATGCGGAACAGGCGGAACAGACGCAACGCACGCACCGCGCGGGTGTCCATCGTGATCAGCTGCGGCAGGTAGAACGGCAGGATCGCCGCCAGGTCGATCAGCGACATCGGGTGAATCATAAAACGCAGACGCCCCCACAGCGGGTGCCCATACCGCGGATTGGACGTGCACGACCAGATGCGAAGCAGGTACTCGATCGAAAAAATCCCGACGCTGAACAGATCGAATAGGTGCAGGCTGTGGCCGTGTGCTTCCCGGATCGACGGGACGGTCTCCAGCATCACCGCCAACACGTTCAGGATGATCAGCGCCATGATGAACAAGTCAACAATCTTGCTCGGCACGTCGTCGTCCGCGCCGCGATCAAGAATCTCGTATGTGCGTCGGCGGATTTGTGCGTACACCGATATCACCTCTTGCCCACTCGCGGGTGGCTCAAAAACCCTACACTTCCCGATAAACGGTTTATCGACGCTCCATTGAGCCAACTTTCTCGAAAAAAAGGCTCACCGGCCGCGTCTATCTGGGAGTGTAAAGCGTGTATAACTATTGACGGACGCGATCGCGCGTCCGTCGGTCTAGGAAACTCCATGTACGAAAGGGACAGGGATATGACAGGAAAGACGATGCAACTCACCATGGCATGCTGGGCTCTCGTGGCCATCGTGGCCTTGCTCACCGCCTCGACCACGCACGCCCAGGACGCGCCCGAGGCCGCGGAAGCCGCCCAGGAACAACCCAACGGCGAACTCGAAACCCTTCGCAAAGAGAGCGAACGGCTCGGCCTCGAGCAGGGTGTCCGCCAGGCCCGGCTCAACGCCGAGCTCGCCGACCTGCGCGACCGCACCGCCCGCCTGCAGGCTCAGCTGCAGTGGGAACAGGCCCAACACCAGGCCGAGATGACCAAGCTGACCCAGGCCCAGGAGAAAGCCGACGCCGAGATGGCCGCCAAGAGCAAGGCTCTGGAGATGGAGCTGGCCGAGTCCAAACTCCGCATCCAGAAGCTGCAGGCCCAGCAGGCCGAACGCAACGCCGAGCAGGAAGCGAAGCTGGCGTCTGCCAAGCAGCGCGTCACCGAGCTCCAGGCCACCCAGTCCCTGCGTGACGCCGAGCGGTCCGAGAAGCTGTCGGCCGCCAAGGCCCAGGTCGCCGAGATCGAGTCCGCCATGGCGTTGCAGTCCGCCCAGATGCGGAGCGATCTGGCCTCCTCCCGCAGCGAGAACGAAAAGCTCCAGACCGAGATGGCCCTGATCCAGACGCAGATGGCCAAGAAGGACCTGGACTTCCAGAAATCCATGGCTGACGTCCAGCGCCAGATGCAGACCTTCCAGGCCGACATCGACCTGCGCAACAAGCGTGAGGAATGGAGCGCGGCGATCACCGAACCCGTCCAATACAACACCGATCCGTACCGGGACGGCGTGCTGCGCATCAGCGACCGCCGCATCGACCTCAACGGCCCGATCTGGTTCGGCACCGACACCTACGTCTGCGACCGCATCCACTACTACAACAACCAGTCCAAGACCGAACCGATCTTCATCGTCATCGACAACTCACCCGGCGGGTCGGTCATGGTCGGCTACCGCATTCTCAAGGCCATGGAGGCCTCTGAGGCGCCGATCCACGTGGTGGTCAAGAGCTTCGCCGCGTCCATGGCGGCCTGCATCACCACCCTCGCCGACCACAGCTACGCCTACCCCAACGCCATCATCCTCCACCATCAGATGTCCGCCGGCGCCTTCGGCAACATGACGCAGATCGGTGAGCAGTACGACCGCATGCAGGAGTGGGCCAAGCGCCTGCACAACCCCGTCGCCGCGAAGATGGGCGTCAGCCCCGAGAAGTTCACCAAGATGATGTACGACGCCAACAGCGACGGCGACTGGGACGAGTTCGCCACCGAGGCCGTCAAGCTCAAGTGGGTCGACCACGTCGTGCAGGAGATCCGCGAGGACGGCATCCGCGAGGAGCCGACCGGCCGCAGCGGTTTCTTCTTCTTCTTCCACAAGGAGCTGGAGGAGATGAAGCGGATCGACGAGCAGACCGGCATGGAATACATGCAGCTGCCGCGTCTGAGCCCCTTCGACTTCTACTACATCTACAACCCCGACAACTACTACCGCACGCAGTAAGCGGTTTGAATTGATTTCCTAGACGTGGGGCCGGTTCGCTTTACCTCAGTGCGGGCCGGCCCCTTTTCTCATGGCGCCGTGGCGATCTGCTCGAACCGCGCCCCCGACGCACGCAGCTGATCCAATTGCCGCTGCCCCACGCGCACCGTCAGGTCCACGTGCGTCTCGGCGTA
>JANQJT010000285.1 GCA_028281485.1 Phycisphaeraceae bacterium | reverse complement strand
GTGTCGGTAGGCCTGGCTCTGCGCCGAGCGGGACAGGCCCGGTGGGTTGGAATCCGATTCATAGATCACGCGTGAACGGGTCCTCAGGGGGTTTGCGGTGTGGGGCCGGTGAGCAGTTCGGCCATGTCGACCACGTCTTGGGCGACCTGGCCCAGCTTGCGCTTGCGATCCATCGCCATCTTCTGCAACACGCGATAGGCCTCGGGTTCGCTCATGCTGCGCTGGCGCATGAGGATGCCCTTGGCCTTCTCGATGATCTTCCGGTCGGCCAGGCTGCTGCGCGCTTCGTGCAGCTCGCTCTTGAGCGACTGAAACTGCCCGAACGTCGCCATGGCTACGTCGATCACCGACCGCACCGACGTGTTGCTCAGCCCGTCGACCACGTACGCGCTCACGCCGGCCCGGATCGACTGTTCGATGAACGCCTTGTCCTGCTGCTGGGTGAACATCACCACCGGCAGCGGGTCGCGCTGGTTCATGGCGTTGATCTGCTCCAGCGTGTCGCGATTGGGTGAGTCCAGATCGATCAAGACCACGTCGGGCTTGACCTCGGCCACCCGCTTGGGCAGGTAGTCGTTGGTCGACGCGTGGGCGATGACCCGGTATCCGGCATCGTTTAGGGCATATTCGAGCAGTTCCGCCCGCTGCGGATGCTCGTCGACGATCATGATTTTCAGTGCCTTATCAGGCAATGGCGCAACCCAGCTTTACAAAACAAAAAGCACCGGAGGTGGAGCAAAACCAGTGCCACACCTCCGGCGCGTTCGTTTGTCGGGTTCGCCGATTGTTATTGGCGTTTAATACTTGAACTCGATCTGCATCCAGAACTTGTTCACGTCGGCGCCCACGCCGGCCGCGCCGGGCGAGTCGCTCAGATAATAGGCAAACTTGCTGAGCACCGAGACGTTGTCGCTCAGCTTCTTTTTCAGCACGATGTTGAGTTCGCTGCCGACCTCCGCGTTGCCGAACTCGGAGAAAAAGTAGTGGTAGATGATCTTGCCCTTGACCTCCCACGGGAGCGTGCCGGCGACGTAGACGTACACGTCCTCCAGGCCCGTGGCGGGGGTGACCAGGAAGCGGTCGGCCCAACCGTTGAACTTGTGCAACGTCGCCAGCGGGGTGGCGAAGCCGTACGCGCCGCCGTCACTGCCCAGCACCTCGTAACCGCCGCCCGCGGTCACGCCGTAGGGCTTGTGCGTGACCGACAGGTCAACCAGGTAGTAGTTCGCTTCGAACGCCTTGGCCACACCGGCCTGGTCCTGGTAGGCGTACGAACCGACGTAGTTCAGCGTGTTTTCTTCGTCCACATCGTATTGGCCGGCGAATCGGAAACCGTAGGTGTTGCTGTTGACCACGGCCGCGCCCGCCGCGCCGCTGCCGGTGAAGTCCAGCAGGTAGACGAAACCGGTGATCGTGCCGATCTCAAGGCCGGAGTAGGAGACGTTGATGATGTGGCTGTCGGAATCGGTGAAGTCGGTGCCCTCAGCAAAGATGCGGTTGACCTTATCGATGTAGCTGTAGTGAGCCTTGAAGCCCTCCAACTCATCGGAGCCGGTATAGCCGGCCATCGCCGCGTCGAAGGTCTGTTCGTCCTGACGCCAACCCACGTTACCCACGAATCGCGCGTCGTCGAGGATGATGCGCTGTCGGCCCACGCGAACGAGGAAGCCGTCCTTCTGGAACTGGCCGTAGAGTTGATTCAACTCCGTGCCCTCGGGGTCCGCGATGACGGGGAAGGCGATGTTGCCGCTCAGCGTGTCGTTGTACTTGCTGTCGTCGGTGCTGAAGACCTCTTCCATGTCCACACGGAAGCTGAAGCCCTCGTAATCGGCGCTGGTGTAACCCAGACGGAGTCGGCCGGTCGTGGCGTGACCGTTGCCAAACTTGCCCGCGCCACCGGCGCCCTGGTCGTGCACGTTCTCAAAGCGGATGCGGAAGTTGATGTCAAACTTCCCTTCCAGCGCGTAGTTCTCGTTCACCTCCGCCAGGAGGTCTTCGATGGGGTCGTCCCAGGTCTGGAAGATGTCCGCTTCGGCCTCAGCCTCAGCCTCGGCGTTTCCATCGGCGTGCGCCGCCGCCGGAAGCAGCAGGGCGGCAAGGCCGAGCATCGCGGCCAGCGCGAATCGGCTCGAAAAGTTGGAACGATTGGTGTTTTCGGATTCGGTCTGCATGTTTCTGTCCTGCCATAGAGATATCAGGGGTTCTGTCGGAAATAGCACTGCTGAAAAACTATCGGCACCCGGTCGCCAGCCGTCTGAGCGATGGCTGCACTTTCTGCCAGAATAGTTATCGGCCATTCACATTGTGACACGATAGTCCCGGACCGGTTGGTCCAGGCACGGGAGGGCAAGCAGTCGAAGTGTCGCATCTTTGCGGCAGGGGGGTACGGGCAAACAGTGTGCCAACTAAATAATTGCCCCCGTGATGCTCGATTCAACAGCGATTGATCCCCATGCTGCCTGTTCGAATACCACGTCGCTCAATTCCTGCGCACCATTCGGCAGAAAATCACGCCAAAATGAAAAACATGTGACTTCGCCCCATGGCATCGGACAACACGACATATATGTAGCTTCACAGCGTTCCACCTTCATCCAGTCTCGCGTGTCGTTCCGACATGACACGCCCTTCATCGCTCGCTCACACGTTTCGGCACGGGCTTTGCAATATCACTTCCAAGCAAGCGGTCTTTCCGATCCACACCGGTCAATGGCGACCACCTTCGATGCCTTCGGCATCTTCCCTCGCACAGACAGGCGGCAACACACCGGCTCCAAAAGAGCTCGGCGACATCGAGTGTGACCAGGCGTTACCCGTCCGCCGTCATCCAACCCAACAAACGCGGAGTTCAACAACCATGACTTTCCCTCACAGACAACCGAAAGACCGTCCCGGCTCAGGCCGCAAGGCCGTCGGCCTTATCCGATCACTCCTCTTGCTTGTGCTGGTGTGCGTCGCGACCGCCCACGCCGCAGCAGACACACCCTCGGGTGAGAAGATCCTGCTCGACCTCGAAAAATCCGAGCTCAAGTTCGGCTTCATCAAGCTCACCGACTGCGCCCCCATCGTCATCGCCAAGGAAAAAGGCTTCTTCGAAGACGAGGGCCTGCAGGTCGAGGTCATCGCTCAGCCCAACTGGAAAACGCTGCTCGACAACGTCATCAACGGCAACCTCGATGGCGCACACATGCTCTCCGGCCAGCCCATCGCCGCCACCATCGGCTTCGGCACCAAGGCACACGTCATCACCGCCTACACCATGGACCTCAACGGCAACGGCATCACCGTCTCCAACTCCATCTGGGAACAGATGCAGGAAAACGATCCCGACCTCGACACCCCCACGCCCGTCCACCCGATCAGTGCTGAAGCGCTCCAGCCCATCGTCGAAGACAAGCTCGCCGCCGGTGAGAAGCTCCAGATGGGCATGGTCTTCCCCGTCTCGACCCACAACTACGAGATCCGCTACTGGCTCGCCGCCTCCGGCATCCACCCCGGCATGTACACCAAGAGCGACATCGGCGGACGCACCGACGCCGACGTCGAACTGTCCGTCACCCCGCCCCCGATGATGCCCAAGGTCCTCGAGGCCGGCAACATCCAGGGCTACTGCGTCGGTGAGCCTTGGAATCAGCAGGCCGTGAAGATGGGCATCGGCGTCCCCGTGACCACCAACTACGACGTGTGGAAGAACAACCCCGAGAAGGTGTTCGGCGTGTCCAACAAGTGGGCCGAGGAAAACCCCAACACCCACCTCGCCGTCGTCAAGGCGCTGATCCGCGCAGGCAAGTGGCTCGACGAGACCGACGCCGACGGCAACCTCGTCAACCGCGAAGAGGCCGCACGCATCCTTTCCCGCCCCGACTACGTCGGCGCCGACTACGACGTCATCAAGAACTCCATGACCGGCTACTTCTACTTCCAGAAGTCCGACAAGCGCGCCATGCCCGACTTCAACGTCTTCTTCAAGTACCACTGCACCTACCCCTGGTACTCCGACGGCGTATGGTTCCTCACACAGATGCGCCGCTGGGGCCAGATCACCGAGCCCAAGCCCGCCAGCTGGTATCACGAGACCGCCAAGAAGGTCTACAAGCCCGAGACCTACCTCAAGGCCGCCGAGATGCTCATCGAAGAGGGCTACCTCGCCCACGACGACGTGCCCTTCGGCACCGACGGCTACAAGCCGCCGACCAGCGACTTCATCGACGGCATCGAATACGACGGACGCAAACCCATCGAGTATCTCAACGCCCACAAGATCGGCAACAAGGACCCGATGAGCCTGGCCCACTCCGAATAACTCCTTGCTATCCACCGGTCGCTTCACCGCGGCCGGTGATATTCACCGGCGCAAAACCGTGCCGAAACGAAACAAACAGACGGATCACGAACTCAGAGACGCACTCCCTATGAAGTACAAGATCATCAAGGCGATCGACGTGGCGGGGCTCAACTTCCTTACCCCCATCGTCCTGCTCTGCTACGGCGACGAGCCGACCGTGCAGATCAAAAAGATCGGCCAGTTCATCGTCGTGCCCCTCATCGTCATCGTCCTGTTCCTGGGGTTCTGGGCGGTCATCTCCGAGAAGGTACAGACCAAGTCCGGCAAGCTGCCCGACCCGGTGCTCACCGCCGAGGCCGCCGATTCACTCATGATCCTGCACGTGCGCTCACAAGACAAAGAGCAAGCCTACTCCGTGTCAGACGACCAGCGAGAGCAGCTGCTCGCATCCGCCCAGGCCGAACTGGAAGCGATCGAGCCCGAAGAACAGCGGGCCAAGGAACGCGTGGACGAACTCGAGGCCGCGTTTAATAGGAAGATCAGCGACCTCAAGGCGCCGCTCGAAGCCGAACGCGCCGAGCTCACCGCCGCCGCCCGCGAAGCCAAGAAGACCCGCCTTGAAGGGTTAAAGACCCGCGCCGAAACGCTCTCCGCCGACCCCGCCCAGCGTGAGGCCTACCTCCAGGCGTTCCGTGACCACAACGACCTGTCA
>JANQJT010000271.1 GCA_028281485.1 Phycisphaeraceae bacterium | reverse complement strand
CCAACGCCCTGCAGAAACCCAAGAAGTTCTTCGGCTCGGCCCGCGCCATCGAAGGCGGCGGCTCGCTGACCATCCTCGGCACCGCCCTGGTCGACACCGGCAGCAAGATGGACGAGGTCATCTTCGAAGAGTTCAAGGGCACCGGCAACAGCGAGCTGCACCTGGATCGCCGCCTCGTCGAGAAGCGCACCTGGCCGGCGATCGACATCGCCGCCAGCGGCACGCGTCGCGAGGAGCTGCTGCTCGATCCCAAGGAGCTCGAGCTGGTCTACCGCTTGCGCAAGGTCCTGGCCGACATGAACCCGGTCGAGGCGATGGAGCTGCTGCTCAGCCGCCTGAAGAAGGCCAACTCCAACGCCGAGTTCCTGATCACGATGAACCTCGATTAAACCGTTCGGGCCTCCGTCCGCGCGCTAAACCGATAACAGGCATCAGAAGTGCCATGAAAAACCCCGCCGAAAAAGCGGGGTTTTTTCTGATGAATTGTAAGGAGGCCGTTATTCCGCCGCGCCGCCCGCGCCGACCTTGTATGCGCTGACCACCACGATCAACGCCCAGATCGCGGCACTAATCGTCGCGCCGATCAGAGCCCCGATAGTCCCTTTCAACAATCCGCTCATGTTGTTCCCCTTGGCAAATCGAGGTGAGTTACTCAAACGGTAATCCGCCGGATTGCCCGAGGGAAACGGCACACCAGTCCTTTAAGCCTGTTCATTAAATAGGGCCGCTCAGGCCCCGTGAGGCGCGACACGGTTGACCAGTTTCCCACCGTGCGCGAACGCGGTGATGTTGTCCATCGTGGTGTGGGCGATGTTCTGCAGCGCCGTCTCGGTGAAGTACGCCTGGTGGCTGGTGACCAGGACGTTGGGGAACGTCAGCAGCCGCGCCAGCACGTCGTCCTGAATCACCTGGTTGGACAGGTCCTCAAAGAACAGGTCGGCCTCCTCCTCGTACACGTCGATGCCGAGGTGGCCGATGCGTCCGGCCTTGAGCGCATCGATCGCGGCCGCGGCGTCGATCAACGCACCGCGACTGGTGTTAACAATCATCACACCGCGCTTCATCTGTTCGATCGACGCCTCATCGATCATGTGATGCGTGTCCGGTGTCAGCGGGCAGTGCAGCGTCACGATGTCCGACTGTCGGTACAGCGTTGGCAGATCGACGTAACGCCCGCCCAGCGCGACCGCCTCGTCGGACGCGTGCACGTCGTAGCAGATCAGCTCGCAGCCGAACCCCGCGAGGATCTTCATCACGACTCGACCGATCTGTCCCGTGCCGATCACGCCCACCGTCTTGCCCGCCATGTCGAATCCGAGCAGGCCGTCCAGCGAGAAGTTGCCCTCGCGCACGCGCATGTGCGCCCGGTAGATCTGCCGATTCAGCGAGAGCATCATCGCCACGGTGTGTTCCGCCACGGCGTGCGGCGAATAGGCCGGCACACGCACCACGGTCAGGCCCAGCCGGTCGGCGGCCCCCAGGTCGACCTGGTTATACCCCGCGCAGCGCAGCGCGATCAGCTTCGTCCCGCCGTCGGCGAGCATCTGGGCGATCGGCTCGTCGACAGAGTCGTTCACGAAGGTGCAGACCGCGTCATAGCCGTGGGCCAGGCGGGCGGTGTGTGCATCGAGCCGCGCTTCGAGGTAATCGATCGTGTGGTCGAGGGTATCGCGTGCGCGCTCGAAGTAGAGGCGGTCGTAGGGCTTGGTCGAATAGAGCAAGACGCGCATCGATTCGCTCCCGACGTTTCGATGTCACCCGAACAGATGGCGTTACAGCGTGCCCTTGGTGCTCGGCACGCCGGTGCCGGTGATCGACACCGCCTGCCGCAGCGCCCGACCGAACGCCTTGAAGATCGCCTCGGCGATGTGGTGGTTGTTCTCGCCCCACGGCACCTCGATGTGCAGGTTCATCTTCGCGTTGTTGGTCACCGCGTTGAAAAACTCCTCGACGAGCTGCACGTCGAACTTGCCGATCGCCGCCGGGTCGTCACCGAAGCTCTTGAACCGGACACGGAACACCAGCGCGGGCCGGCCCGACAGGTCGATCGCGACGCGCGCCAGCGATTCGTCCATCGGCACCACGGCGTAGCCGTAGCGCTCGATGCCGTTCTTGTCGCCCAGCGCCTCGTCGATGGCCTGACCGAGCACGATGCCCACGTCCTCAACGGTGTGGTGGTCGTCGATGTGGGTATCGCCGGTCGCCTCGACGTTCAGGCCCAGTCGGCCGTGCTTGGCGACGTGGTCGAGCATGTGATCGAAGAAGCCGACGCCCGTGTCGTTCTCGTACGACCCGCCGTCCAGGTCGAGTGAGAGGGTGATGTCGGTCTCGTTGGTCTTCCGCGTGATGGTGCTGGTGCGTGACATTGTTTTTACCACAGAGGCACAGAGGAATAGAGGGTGAATCAGAGAACCAATCTTTTGATGCCATCACGGAGGACCGGGCTATGGAAGTTCATGAGCAGGCCTTTCCTGATTCCGCTGAGGCGCATGTATGTTAACAGCTGCGCGTCATGAATGGGCAGGAGCGCATCGGCGGTCTTTAATTCAAGGATCAGGCTGTCCTCGACGACGATATCTATGCGGTATCCCCCAGTTCGACCTGTTTGTATCGCACGGGCAGAGGCACCTGCCGGTTACACGTCAGTCCCGCCTGCTCCAACTCCCAACAGAGACAATGTTCGTACGCCGATTCGAGGAGTCCCGGGCCCAGGTGTTTGTGGACCTCGATGGCTGCGCCTATCACCCGAAATGTCAGCGGGTCCTGATCCAATTCCACACTCTGTGTCTCGGTGTCTCTGTGGTTTGTGTTACATCAATTCTCTGAGTGCTTTGAGCAGGGCGGTGTTTTCTTCGGGTGAACCCACGCTGATACGCAGCTTGTCGGTCAATCGTTCGCTGTCGAAGTACCGCACGAGGATGTTGCGCGATTTCAGGGCCTCGTACAGGCCCTTGGCGCCGCCCGCCACCGCCGGCGGGATCGTCGCCAGCACGAAGTTCGACTGACTCCGGCTCACCCCAAAGCCCAACGTCACCAGCTCCGCGGTCAGCCGCCTCCGCTCGCCTCGCACCGCCTGCCACGTCTCGGCCGCCCCGGGCTGATCACCGATCGCCGCCCCCGCCAACGCCTGAGCGATCGCATCGGTGGGGTAGCTGTCCTTGGTCTTGGTCGTCATCGTCTCGATCAGCCCCTTCGACCCGATGCCGTACCCGAACCGCAGGCCTGCCAACGAATACCCCTTGCTCATCGTGCGCAGCAGCACCACGTTGTCGTACTGCTTCGTCAGATCGATTGAGCTGTAGTTCAGATCGGGGTCAACGAAGTCGGCGTACGCCTCGTCGATCACGAGCACGCCGGCGAACGCGCCTGCGATCTGTTTCAACAGCTCAACGCCGTACAGCGTGCCCGACGGCGCATGCGGATTGACGATAAACGCCAGCTGCGCACCGGCGTCGTTCCATTGCCTGGCAAGGTCTTCGGGCATCGACCAATCATCATGAAGGTCGACGGTCGCCAGCGGCGCATCCTGTATCGCCGCCAGTACGGGGTACAGCGAGTAGCTGGGCCGGGTGATGCCGATGGGTTTGCCGGGTTCGACGAAGGTGGTGATCACCAGGCGCAGCAGCTCGTCGCCGCCGTTGGTGGCGATGATCCGGTCGGCTTCGACACCGTGCAGCTCGGCCGCGGCCCGGCGAAACGCCAGCGCATCGGGATGCGGGTATCGCCGCAGCGCATCGCCGTCGATCGTTTGCAGCGCCCGCATCACCGCGTCGCTCGGCGGGTACGGGTTCTCGTTGGTGTTCAGCTTGATGACACCGCCGCCGTCCGGCTGCTCGCCGGGCGTGTAGCCGGTCATGCGCGCGATGTTGGGTCGTTCGTAGGTCATCGTGATCCGTCTTTCCGCCTGGCGCGCACGCTGGCCGCGTGAGCGTCGAGCCCCTCGGCTTGCGCCAGCGCATCGATGCGGTCGATCGCTTTGCCGGGCATGCCGTCGGGGTAACCCTCCACGCTCGAACGCTTGAGGAAGGTGTACACGCTGATGCCGCTGGTGAAGCGGGCGGTCGTGCCGGTCGGCAGACAGTGGCTCGGGCCGGCGTAGTAATCGCCGCTGGCGACGGGGGATTGGTCGCCGAGGAAGTACGCCCCGCCGTGGTTCATCTGCGCCAGCGTCGCTTGCGGATCGGCCGTGGCCAGCGTGACGTGTTCGCACGCGATCGTGTTGGCCACCTCGATCGCCTCGGTCATCGACGCGCAACACACCGCCGCCGACCAGTCGTTCAGCGCCGCGGTGATCGCGTCGCGCCGCGTGCGCTGGGGCAGTTGTTGTTCGACCTGTTCGTTGATGGCGTCGATCACCGCGCGGTCATCGCTGACCAGGAAGCAGCAGCCCGGATCGTGCTCGGCCTGTGCGAGCAGGTCGCTGGCCAGCATCGCCGGGTCTGCCGACGCGTCTGCCAACACGACCACCTCTGATGGGCCGTAGAACCCGTCGATACCGACGACACCGAACAGCTGCCGCTTGGCCTGTTGAACAAACGCGTTGCCCGGGCCCGCGATGAAATCGACAGCCTTGATGGTTTCCGTGCCGTGTGCCAGCGCCGCCATCGCCTGCGCACCACCGATGCGATAGACCTCTTCGATCTTCAGCATGGAGCACACACCCAGCACCAGCGGCGACACGTCCCTGCCGCCGCCCGTGGGTGGAGGACAGGCAACGACCAGGTCTTCCACGCCTGCGACCTGCGCCGGCACGGCCGTCATGACGACCGTCGACGGGTACGCCGCGGTCCCGCCCGGCACCGCCAGGCCCGCGCGACGGATCGGCGTGAACTTCATCCCCAGCGTCGCGCCGTCGATCTCAACGGGCGCCGGCTCGGTGGGCATGACGTGTTGCTGATAGGCGCGCACGTTTTCGATCGCCTGCGCCAGCGCTTCCTTGATCTTCGGATCGAGCGCCGCCTCGGCCGCGGCCAGTTCGTTTGCGGTCACGCGGATCCGATCCGCGCTGAACGCCGGATCCGTCCACTTCCGCATGTACTCAGCCACCGCCTCGTCACCGCCGGTCCGCACCGTCTCGATGATCTGCGCCACCGATTCCGCCAACTCACCCGAGCCGGCCGACTGACTGCGCAGCCGATCCAACAGCCCGCCCAGCGTCCGGGCATCCTCAGTCTGATCGAGATGTAAAACACGTAATGCCATCGTCGCCATCCAATCAAACGAGCCATGGTACGCATCGGCCGCCCGCCGCTCAACGACGCCCGATATCTCGCGATCCGGGCGTTGTGTCACGGATCAACACGTCGATTCGGCGCGGCGCACCGACGGGGCGGTGTTGACCCCACGCAACATCCGGCACGAGCGCCCACGCCGGTTGGCACGCTCGACAGGTCGCGTAACCCGTTGGAAACGTGCGGGTTGAATATTCTCCAGCTGTTCTGGCTTCCCGATGGCACGGCCTTTGGTACACCTTGGGCGATGCGTTGGACACGATCCATCCTCTGTCTTGGCTTGATCGCCGCCGTGACCGGCTGCTCGTCGACCTACGACCAGGCGGTGTTGCGCGGCGAGACCTTCACCATCAACTCCCCCTACGTCGTGCTCGACACCGATGAGCTGACCGAGGCCCGAGCCAACACCAAGACCCCATCGTCTTCTCCCTGGTGGATGACCCGCAACGATCACCGCCTGAACATCCGCCCCGACGGCAACGCCGCGACCGCCACGACCTATGTGATCCGTGTCGACGACTACCAGCGTCACACCGACGAAAAGGTGCACGACTACTATCGCCGTCACTTCCAGGGGTACACATACGGGCAGACAGCGCCGTAAAACCCCAAAAAAGCCCTTGACATAACACCTTTGCCAATCACGGCTTGACGCTCCCGTGGTGCGCTGTAATACTTGAAACCATAGCAGGTAAGGCGGACTCGCAAGTCGGGGCATGCGGCAGTTTGGTTCGCACACATCGCCTGGCCGATCACGATAGACGACCCGAGGAACACACATGGCGACCGTGACCAAGAAAGAGTTAATCGACCGCATCGCAGACGCCACAGGGGAGAAGCGCGTGGTCGTCAAGAAAATCGTCCAGGGCTTCCTCGACAACGTGATTGTCGAGCTGGGCAAGGGCAACCGGCTGGAGTTCAGAGACTTCGGTGTCTTCGAGGTCAAGCAGCGGGCCGCCCGCATGGCGCAGAACCCCAAGACGCTGGAGCGCGTCCCCGTGCCGCCGAAGCGCACCGTCAAGTTCAAGGCCGGCCACCTCATGAAGCAGTCGCTGGAAAACGACCAGCCCGCCGCGACGCTCGACTTCAACGCCGTCTCCGCCCCCACACCGACG
>JANQJT010000117.1 GCA_028281485.1 Phycisphaeraceae bacterium | reverse complement strand
ACGATCAAACCCGGCATCCGGCTCACCCCCAGGTGCCGCGCCAACGCAATGTCACGCCGCTGACGCTCCGCGATCTCACCCGCCCGCTCCCCACGCAACAGCGTCTCCAGCACCGCACCATCCACATACCGCGCCGCCAACCGCTCCGCATCACCTACGGAAACATCTCGATCCTGAGACATCAAGTCGTAGTGAAACGCCTCGAACGCACTCGGCTCCGCCACCCACACCGCCAGAGCAATCCGCGCCAACTCACACCCGCCCTCATACCCCTCCGGCGTCGGATCAATGTATTCATTGCACGCACCGTCACTCGGACTCAGCACCACCATCACCGCCGCGTCGTGTCGCACCAGCTCCATCGCCTCACGCAACCGCGGCGCAAGCTCACGACACCCCGGGCACCGGTAATCGATCACCTCGATAACGATGTGCTCCGCATCCTTATCACCCAGCACCGGATGCCCATCGCGATGCAGCACCGCCGCCCCGCCCTGCACCTCAAACAAACGCCCCCGCGCCCCCGACTCAACCCACGCCCCATCCTCCACCCGCCAATCCAACGGCACGTTCGCCCCCGCTCCCAACCACTGCAACAACCCCATCCCCACAACCAACACCACTCCCAACGACATCGCACGAACCCTCTCCTTGTCCCCCGCTCCCCGATCCAACAGGTAAACGAAAAACACCAGCACCGACCCCACCCCATGCGTCAGCAGACACCAGAAGCACGCCGCCCCCAACCGCCCCATCACGAATCCAAAACTCAACACCGCACCGACCAACAACACACCCATCGCCCCACGCAACACCCGTCCTCGATCCCCCATCCACAGCCCCGCCGCCATCAACGCATACACCCCCACCGCACCCGCGCTCACCGGCAAACCAAACACGCTCGACCATCGGCTGTTCATCACCGACCGGCAATCAAACCCCTTGTCCCCACCACACAACGGCACACCCACCGCTTCCCCGTTCAGCCACCCCATCTGCAACACCAACAACCAACACGACAACCCCAGCCCCACCAGCGCCAGCGCCCGGCAAAACACCAACAGCTCCTTACCGAAACGCCCCGGCCCCCTGTCGTCGTCGTCCGCCATCGTCCCGCCCCCTTACCGGCACTGCCCGCTGCCCGTCACCACCCACTTGTACGTCGTCAAATCCGCCGCCCCCATCGGCCCACGCGCATGCAGCTTGTCCGTGCTGATCCCGATCTCCGCGCCCAACCCGTACTCCCCGCCGTCGCTGAAACGCGTCGAACAGTTCACCATCACGTCCGCCGAGTCCACCTCGTTGATGAACCGATCGATCGCCGCCACGTCCGCCGACAGAATCGCATCCGTGTGCCCCGACCCGTACCGGTTGATGTGATCGATCGCGTCGTCGATCGAATCCACCATCTTCACCGCACAGATCATGTCCAGATACTCCTCACCCCAGTCGGCTTCCGTCGCCGGCTTGATCTGACTGTCACCCACGTGCCCGCTCAGCAGCTTCACCGTCCGCCCGCAGCAGCGCAGCTCCACCCCCTCCGCCGCCAGCGCGCGACACGCCTCCACCGCCAACCCCTCCACACCACCGTGAAACAGCACCGTCTCCGCCGCGTTACACACACCCGTCCGCTGCGTCTTCGCGTTCACACAGACCTCGCGCACCTGCCCCGCCGGCAACCCGCACGCACCCTCGTCCACATACACGTGGCAGTTGCCCGTGTAGTGCTTGATCACCGGGATGTGCGCCTGCTCCACCACCGCGCGGATGAGACTCTCCCCGCCGCGCGGAATCGCCACGTCGATCTTGCCCACCTGCTTCAGCAGCGCCCCCACCGCCGCGCGATCCGTCGTCTCCACGAACTGCACGATGTTCGGGTCCACGCCCTCCGCCTCGATCGCGTCGCGGATCACCGCAGCGAGCGCCGTGTTCGAATGCAGCGACTCCTTGCCCCCGCGCAGCACCGTCGCGTTACCGCTCTTGATACAAAGCGACGCCGCGTCGCTCGTCACGTTCGGCCGACTCTCGTAGATAATCAGCACCGCGCCGATCGGCACACGACGCTTCTCAATCCTTAGCCCGTTCGGCCGAACATACCCCTCGATCACACCACCCACCGGGTCCGTCTGCGCCGCCACCTGACGCACAGCGTTCGCCATCTTCTTCACACCCGCAGCGTCCAACCGAAGCCGATCGATCATCGCATCGGCCAGCCCGTTCGCCTCGGCCGCCGCCAGGTCCTTCGCGTTCGCTGCGATCAACACCGAAGCCGACGCCTCCAAACCATCCGCGATCGCCCTCAATATCGCCGCGCGTCGCGCACCGCTCAGCCGCACCAGCGATCGGCTCGCCGCCACCGCCCTGTCCGCCAACCCATCACAGTACGCACCGATACCCATCGTCGTTTCACTCATAGTCCGCTCATTGTAGCCGAACCGCCCCCGACCTTCTCACACCCTCACTCGCCCCGCTTGCTCACCGTGAAACTCACCACCGTGTTCTTCGCCTTCACCGTGATCTGCGACGACACAAACGCCGGCGTCTGCTCGCTCGTCCCGTCGCCCCCCACCGCCGCCGGATTCAGCGGAACACCGTAAAGCAGCGACGTCCGCCCCCCGCTCACCTCCTGGAACTCCACCTGCGTCAGCTCCTTGCTCTGCTCACCCGGCATCAGGTCGCCGATCAGGTCCAGCCGCGCCACGATCCGCAGCGTCGGGTCCTTGTCCACGATCCGCTGGATCAAATCGCTCGGCCCCGTGATCGTCACATCCTCCAGGTAACGATCCGCCTGCGCCATCTCGATCGCGTACTCGTCGCTCTGACCCAACACCCAGATCACCGGCAGCGGACTGTCCGGCTGAACCGTCGACTGCTGACGCACGATCGTAAACGTCACGTCCACCGCCGTCGGCTCGATCGACACGTGCTTCGACTGCGCAAAGATCGGCGCCAGCCCAAGCGGCAGCGCCCGCCGCGTCTCCACACCCTCGCGAATCTGCACCAGCGTCTCACCCTTCAGCTCCGCCTCCACGTACAACGCGTCCTCACTGCCCGCGTACTGCGCAAACAACGTCTTCGGCGCCGTGATCGTCACCGTGCCCGGCTCGATGCTCCGCTCGCTCGCCAGCTCCACGCCCTCCGCGTTCAACACCACCCGCACCTCGCGCGCGTCCAGCTGATCCACGTCCACCTCAATTACCGCAGGATCAACACTCGACACACTCACACCCAACTCCGCGATCGTACTACCCCCACCCACCACCGCACGCTCTAAAAGCTCCTCCAATCGCAGCGTCGCGCGACCGCCCGCCGGCAGATCATCCGGCTCAAGCGTCAGCTCCAACACGCTCCCCAACCGCGTCCGCAGCTCGCTCAACTGCGTGCTCGCGCCGCTCGCGTTAAAACTCACCAGCACCCGCTCCCCACCGTCCGCAAAATCCACCACCGTCGATTGCCCCACCCGCGCCGGCAGCGTGATCTCCAGCTTCCGCGCATCAGACGTCACGTCCTGGCCCTCCGCGTAGAGCCAGATCAAAAGGGTAATCAGCGTTACCAGTCCGTAGGATCTAACCGACCTGCCCAGACGCATGCTCACGCTCGCTCCGCTGATGTCTCAACCGCTCAACCCCCTCCGAATCATTGTCCGGCCCAACCACGCCCGCCACGTCCTCCGCCCCCTCGCGGATCACCTGCACCTCGGCCGCCTGGCTCAGCCCCTTACGCAGCAAACTCCGCAGCGCCTCCGGGCTCAGCTTCCGAATCAACTGACCACGCTCCGCCAAACTGATCGCCCCCGTCTCCTCGCTGACCACCACCACCAGCGCATCACACTCCATCGACAAACCGATCGCCGCCCTATGTCGGCTGCCAAGCTCCTGGCTGATGCCGTGCGCCTCGGCCAGCGGAAACTGCACACCCGCCGAAGCGATCAAACCGTTCCGGATCACCACACCCATGTCGTGCAACGCGCTGCCCGGCCAGAAGATCGTCTGGATCAGCTCCGCCGTCACCTCCGCGTTCACACGCGTCCCCACCTCCACCAAACCACCCAGCGGCACGTCGCGCTCGATCGCCATGATCGCCCCCACCTTGCGACGCGACAGGTCCGTCACCGCACCCACCACCTCGTCGATCACCGGGATGTAATCCTCCGCCACCCCACGAAACAGCCGCGCCTCACCCAGACGCACCAACGCCCGCCGAAGCTCCGGCTGAAAGATCACCACCAGCGCGATCACCGCAAACCCCAGGAACCCCTTGTACAAAAACTCGATCCGCGCAAAAGCCTCCTCCCGGCTCAACACCAGGATCAACAGGCTCGTCACGATCAGCAACACCCCCAGACCCTTGAACATACGCGCCGCACGCGTGCCCCGCAGGAACCGGAACACCATATAAACCACCACCCAGATCATCGCCAACTCAACCAAAACCTCCAGCGGGTTGTACACCGCAAGACGGTTCAGAAGCTGACTGATTCGATCCAGCAAGGCTCACTTCCCATTCGCTATGAGGAACTCACCCAACCACGCGTAACACATTGCCACACTAGATTATACGGTATCGGCCGTTCGATTCACGCCCGCCTGCTTCTTTTTCGGCTCTTTTCCCCGGCCACGTTCACGTTCTCTTGCTCACCTACCACACGATCCCTATTCTAATCTCGACAGCGCAACGCCCCGCAGGATGCCCGGCCAAGCGCCCCACTCAACGCTTCGCAATGCAACGCAAGCCAGGGAAGGCCCATGCCCGCCACCGCCAAACGTCCGAAAACTAAAACCAAACGCGCCGACGCCGAGTCCATGGCCGCCGGACAGCGCGATATCTCCGTCTCAGAGTTCTTCGCCAAAAACCGACACCTGCTCGGCTTCGACAACCCCAGAAAAGCTCTCCTCACCACCATCAAGGAAGCCGTCGACAACGCCCTCGACGCCTGCGAGGAAGCCGGCATCCTCCCCGAACTCTTCGTCGGAATCGAACCGATCAACGGCGACACACGCTTCCGCGTCACCGTCCGCGACAACGGACCCGGCATCGTCAAATCCCAGGTCGCCAACATCTTCGGAAAACTCCTCTACGGCTCAAAGTTCCACCGCCTCAAGATGTCACGCGGACAACAGGGCATCGGCATCGCCGCCGCGGGCATGTACGCACTCATGACCACCGGCAAACCCATGGTCATCCACACCAAGCCACACAAGTCCAAGCCCGCACACCGCATGGTCCTCGCCATCGACACCCGCAAGAACAAAGCCGACATCTCCGACGAGGAAGAACGCGACTACGACCACCTGCCCAAAACCGGCACCGAGGTCGTCCTCGAACTCGAAGGCAAATACAACAAGGGCCGCCAATCCGTCGATGAGTACCTCGAACAGACCGCCATCGCCAACCCCCACGCCCAGATCATCTACCAGCCCCCCACCGCCTGCGTCACCAAGGACCCCGAAGCCGAAAAAGACACCCCCTCCCTCATCGACGACT
>JANQJT010000106.1 GCA_028281485.1 Phycisphaeraceae bacterium | reverse complement strand
GATCACCCGTCCCTCGGCGGCCATCCGCATGCTGCCCATGGAAGACTACGGCCGCATGCTGGGCACGATCCGACAGGTCAGCCCGGTCTTTAGCAGTGCCAATCTGGCGGAGACGCTGGCCCAGGCGCCGCGCGCGATGGCCGGGGGAGAAGGTACGCTGGACGAGTACGAGGCGGGCGCGCTGATCGCGCGTCTCTCTGCCCTGCTCCAAACGGTGGAGGCGTCGCTGGACGGCGCGGCGCGCGATGAGTTGCGACAGCGGATCGCCGCCGCGGCTGCGCCGCCCGCGCAGTACCTCGAAGGCGCAGGGGGGGAGCTGCTGTTTATCCAGGTCGATCCCAGGCGCGATCGCGAGCAACTCGAGCCGGTCACGCCCGCGGTCGAACAGGTCCGCCGGATCATAGCCGAGCTGTCGGATGAGTTCCCCGGTATCGAAGCGGGGCTGACGGGTGTGCCGGTGATCGAGGCCGATGAGACGCGGGTGACGCGTCGTGACGCGACGCTGGCGTCGGGCGTGGCGGTGGTGCTGATCGCGGTGATGCTGGTCATCGCGTTCCACAGCTACCAGATGCCGGCTTTGTCGCTGGCGGCGCTGGGCATCGGCATCGCCTGGAGCTTCGGCTACCTGACGCTGGCGATCGGCCACCTCCAGCTGCTCAGCGTGGTGTTTACGGTGATCCTGCTGGGCCTGGGCGTGGACTTTGCGATTCACATCGTCAGCCGATTTGAGCTGGTGCGCGACGCGTATCCGTCGGGCGTGCCGGGTTTTCGTGAGACGATGATCGACACGTTCCGCACGATGGGGCCGGGCATCATCACCGGTGGGTTGACGACGGCCGCGGCATTCGCGGCGACCGCGTGGACCGACTTCCAGGGCATGGCGGAGATGGGGCAGATCGCGGGCGTGGGCATCGTGCTGTGCCTGCTGTCGATGCTCGTGGTGTTGCCGGCGTTGATGCGTGTGTTCCGCCCGCGACGGCGACACGTCAAGCCTTTGGCCGATCGCAACGTCCACCTGTATCAACACCACTGGTGGGCGCCGTTCTACACGCGTCCGCGTCGCACGGTGGCGGTGGCGCTGGGGCTGACGCTGCTGAGCGGCTGGTTCGCGCAGAACATCCGCTACGACTACAACCTGTCGAACCTGCTGCCGCGCGAGATCGACTCGGTCGTCTGGTTCAACCGCATCGCCGAGGGCGGCGGGCAGGGCGAGTCCGGCGGCACGTCGGTGTGGTTCGGCGCATCGGTTGTGGCGAACGGGGATATGGACGAGGTCGAGCGGCGCGTAAAACTGTTCCGTTCGCTGGACAGCGTGGCGTCGGTCGGCGGGGCGGGTTGGCTGATTCCGGAGGACGACGCGGAGAAGATGTCTCTGGCTGCGGATTTGCGCGACGAGATGGGCGATGCGATGGAGATGCAGACGGCGCTGCCGGACCGCGACGCGACGCCTGAGCAGTGGCGGGCGGCGGTGCGGGTGATTTCCGTCGCCCTGCAGGCGGCGGGCCGGGACGAGCGCGTCACGTCATCCGATGTGTTGAATGAACAGATCACCGGTGCGATCGCGACTGCCGATCGGTTGGACGCACGGCTCGGCCAGAGCCGGGCCACCGATGCGCAGGGGCTGGCGCGTCTGCATGCGGCGTTCGTCGATTGGCGTAGCGAGCTCCGCGGCGACCTGGCGGACACGCTCTCCGATCGGGCGATTGTCGCGGGGGACCTGCCCGAGGTGATCCGACGGATTGCGGTGGGACGCGACGGCGTGGGCAAGATGATCCAGGTGTTCCCACGCGGCAACGTGTACGATCCCGACCAGCTCAGGCCGTTTATCACGGAGGTCAGCGCCGTTGACCCGGACATCACGGGCACGGCCGTGCAGATCTACAGCTCAAACGAACTGATGATCAGCAGCTACATCCGTGCGGGGCTTTTCGCGATCATCGCCGTGTTCGTCATCGTTCTGCTCGACTTCCAACGGATCGACGATGCGCTGCTGTGTCTGATCCCCGTGGCGATGGCGTTCGTGATCCTGCTCGGCGTGTTGTCGCTGCTGGGCATGCCGATCAACCCGGCCAACATCATCGTGCTTCCGTTGATGTTCGGGATCGGCGTCGATTGCGGCGTACACATCACACACCGTTTCCGCGTCGATCCGGATCAGCAGCCACCCGGTTTGTCGGCGGGCACGGGCAAGGCGATCTGGCTCACGTCGCTGACCAGCATCATCGGGTTCGCGTCGCTGATGATCGCCAGCCACCGCGGCATCTTCTCGCTGGGGTTCACGCTCGCCGTGGGTTTGGCGCTGAACCTGGTGATCTGTCTGACGGTGATGCCGGCCATCCTCACGCTGCGCGCCCGTCGGGGCTGTCATAGCGCCTGACGCGACGCGCGGCGGCGAGCCCTGAAAAACTCGGCCAACACCGCGCCACACTCACCGGCCAACACACCGGCGGTCACGTCCACACGGTGATTGAGCCGGTGATCGGTGCAGAGCCGGTACAGCGTGTGCACCGCGCCCGCCTTGGGGTCAGAGGCCCCGTAAACCAGTCGGCCGAGCCGGGCGTTAACGATCGCGCCGGCGCACATCGGGCAGGGCTCGAGCGTGACGTACAGCGTGCACGCGTTCAGACGCCAGTCGCCCAGTGCCT
>JANQJT010000204.1 GCA_028281485.1 Phycisphaeraceae bacterium | reverse complement strand
CGGCGCCGTCGTCGATCTTCAGCGTCACGTCGGCGCGCGGGTGGTACCAGCTCTCGTCGGGCCGCGTGCGTCCCTCCGTGGCGATGCAGGTCGCGCCGTTGGGGAATCGGCTCGCCATCACGTGCGGCCTGTCGCCGTCGATGCGCACCTCGGGCAGATCGATGTTCCTCGACATCACCGCCGGGGCGCTGGCGTGCACCATCCTGCCGATCGACTGGCGGAACCACGTATCCCCCGGCCGGAAGACGATCCTGTTGACCAGGAAGTCTTCGGAGTAGTGGTAGGTGCCGTAGCCCGCGGCCATGGGCGGCGCGATGCGCTGCCAGCGCACAAAGCGGTCCATTTCGCTGAGCCGATCTTCGACGTGGCGGTTGCCGCGGATCTGAAAGTGCAGGTCCTCACCCCGATACATCCGCGAACCGTTCATCGGGTGCCGCTTGACGGCCACCACGCACCCCAGCGCCGCGGCCACCTGCGTATCGTCCTGGATGTTCAGCTGCGCGACGTACTCGGCCTTGCCCGCCGTCTGCACGAGGATGTCGTGCACGCGCTGCATCGAGACCGGCGTGACCAGCAGCGGGGCCGCGTCGTACGTGCGGAACACGTCGGATGAGCGCACGACCCGTTTCATGAACTCCGCGTTGCCCCTGCCCGGCTTGTACACCGAGGCGTACTCGGACAGGTCGGGCTCAGCCCAATCGGTATTCAGCGGGCCGACGCCCGTTGTCACGTACTCGAGCACCAGCTCGGGGTAGATCTCTTGCTTGATCCTGTAGCAGTGGAAGTCGTCCGTGTCGCCGCCGTCGATCTTCCAGTACTCGATGCCCGCGTATCGGCTCCACTCGACGAATCGGCGCGCCTCTTCCTCATTGGGCCAGCCGCGCACCCACAACCCCAGGCCCCGCCAGCCCAGCGCCTTGATCTCGTCGTTCAGCTTCTTGATCCGCTCCCTCGGTTCGAGCCCGGCGTAGGAGGGGAAGTCGTTGGTGTCCATGACCAGCGAGAAGAACGTGTTGTGCTGGATGGACTTGTCCTGCCAGCCGTGATCGATGAGGAAGTAGTAATCGCCGCGTGTCTCCGGCAGCAACACCCGCGCCCAGCCGTCGGGGCCCAGCAGCGTTTGCTCATCCAACTCCTCGCGCGCCGCGGGATTGGTGTAGATCTTCTGCGCGTCGGGGTCGGTGACCGGCTCGTCCTGGCCGATCTTGTAGTTCTGCCAGTACCACGTACACCAGTAATTCGGCGCCTCGCATGCGCTGTCCGGCACGAGGTTGATCGCTCCGGTTTTCTGGGTGCAGCCCGCGGCGCACAACGCCATCCCTATCACGAATGAAACACGCACATGCAGCATGAGTATCCTCCTGACGCGCATCCGTTCTGGTGCGCATAGTACCTCGTCTCACGTCCCGAGGAAGAACGCGTCGGTATCCCGATCCAGCACACGCTGCTGGAGCGATTCGATTCGGCGTTCGATGTCGTCCGGCACGATCTCGGTCGGTCCGCGCAGCCGGATCAGCTCATACAGCCGCAGCGCCTCGTCCAGCTTGCCCGCCCGATCCAGCGCATTGGCGTACTGCGTCTGCCTCATCCACGCGATGTCTGACAGATCACCGCCGGCGCTGAGTTTCTGCTCCAGCTCGCTGATGTCGATCGGTCTGGAAAACTCGATCGGCCCAAGCGGCGGCACGGTCGGGTCAACAACGGTGTCGCTACCGCCCTGATCTTCGGGATCATCGACCGTTACCGCTGTCTCGTCGTCGAGATTGTCGTCCAGCGCCACGGTGTTGGTATCGATCAAACCGGGGTTGGCCCGGTCGACCGTGGCGGTATCGGTTTCACCATCTTCACCGATGCCCTTGAAGACCATCACCCCCACGAACACGATCCCCGCCAGCACCGCGGCGTTGACCAGAATGAGTACCGTGGTCAGCGTGTTGGATCGGCTCTCCTGGATCGTCGGGGCGATGGGGGACTCGGCGGTGTCCAGCGTGTCGGGCTTCTGCTGCTGGCTGGTCATCCACGCCAGCGCCTCGCGCGTCGCCGCGGCCTCGGCCACAGGGTAATCCGGATCGGTCGGTGCGACAGGCGGCGTCTGCTCGACCGGGGCCGCCTCGTTCTGCGGCAGGCGCACGGGTGTGCCGGCCGGCGCCAGGCCGAGGTTGTCTTTCAGCGTGGGGGCGAAGAAGACCTCGCCACAGTGTTCACAGGCGCTCGATCCGGGCTTGACGGTTTTGCCGCACGCGTGGCAGTAGCCCAGGTGGTGGGCCACGCCCGGCACGTTCTGCGCGATCGACCAGAACTGTCGCGTGGTCGGGCCGCGCAGGATCGTGGTGGCGGTGACCCGGCCGCGCTCGATCTCCTTGACCAGCACCTCGTAGCTGCACCCGGGCCGGAACGGATTGGCGCGGTCGCGCACGAACCACGGGCCCATGTGTCCCTGCGTGGCTTTGAGTGACAGCTCGTCGAAGTGTCCGCCGCACGCCGTGCAGCGATCGCGGGGCTCGGTCTGGGCGTTGCCGCAGTACGGGCAGAGGATGACACTCGGTTGCTCGGTCA
>JANQJT010000079.1 GCA_028281485.1 Phycisphaeraceae bacterium | reverse complement strand
GACGGGCGCGGCGACACAGACCGACGCGCTGGCGGTGGCGCGGAGCGTGGCGGATTCGCCGCTGGTCAAGACGGCGGTGCACGGGGCGGACCCGAACTGGGGCCGGCTCGCCATGGCGACGGGCAAGAGCGGCGCAAAGGTCGACCCGGCCAAGCTGACACTGAAGCTGACGGGTGTGGTGGTGTTTCGTCGGGGTGGGCCGGTCGCGTTTGATGCGGGGGCGGTGAGCGAGGCGATGAAGGGGCCGGAGGTGTTGATCGAGGTGGGGCTGGGGCTGGGCAAGGGCCGATGCGAGGTGCTGGGCTGCGACCTGAGCCGGCAGTACATCACGATCAACGCGGATTACACGACGTAACGCGTCTCGATTCCCGTTCTGTGAAAGAGTGCCGGGCGTTGGGACGTCAAACGTGACAGCAGGAGGCAACATCAACATGTCACGACTTACTATATTGACGATCGCGGTGCTGGTGGCGATCTGCGGCAATGTCGCGTGGGCACAGCACGATTGGGAAAACGAGCGGGTCGTATCGATCAACACCGAGCCGCACCGGACGACGATGATTCGGGTAGACGATGACGATCGGAAACCGCGTGTCTCGCTGAACGGCGAATGGCAGTTCAAGTGGGCCGGCCACCCGGAGGATCGGCCGAAGGATTTCTACAAGACCGATTACGATGCGGGCGGGTGGGACACGATCAAGGTGCCCAGCAACTGGCAGATGAAGGGGTACGGTGTTCCGGTGTACACCAACATCACGTACCCATTCAAGAAAGACCCGCCGCGCGTGATGGGCGAGCCACCGAAGCACTACACGAACTACACCGATCGCAACCCCGTCGGGTCGTATCGACGGACCTTCGATGTGCCGACCCAATGGGACGGACGTCGCGTATTCGTCGCATTCGAGGGCGTGGACTCGGCTTTCTATTTGTATGTCAACGGAAAGAAGGTCGGCTACCATCAGGACAGCCGCACGCGCGCCGAGTTCGACATCACCAACCACGTGAAGACTGGCGAGAATCTGATCGCTGTCGAGGTGTACCGGAACAGCGACGGATCGTACCTGGAGGACCAGGACGGCTGGCGCATGAGCGGCATCTACCGTGACGTGTACGTCCACTCCACGCCGCCCGTACACATCCGCGACTTCACACTCGTCAGCGATCTGGACGAGCAATACCACAGCGCGGCGTTTGAGGTGTCGGCCAACGTGGCGAATGATTCCACAACGCCCGTAGCGGGATACAAGCTGCGCGTGACGCTGCACGGATCGAGCGACAGCAGCGAGACGGTGGCCCAGCGGGACGCGCCCCTGCCCGATATCGCCCGCGGCGAAGAAGCCGTCGGCCGGCTCACCATGCGCGTCAACAACCCCGAAAAATGGACGCACGAGACGCCGAACCTGTATCCGGTCACGCTGGAACTGCTCGATGGCGAGGGGCGCGTGGTTGACGCCGTGGCGGCCCGCTTCGGCTTCCGCGAGATCGAGATTCGGGACCGCCAGCTGCTGCTCAACGGCGAGAACGTCCTGATCAAGGGCGTGAACCGCGTGGAACACCACCCCACCGGCGGGCGGATGATGACACGTGAAATGATGCTCAAAGACGTGCTCCTGATGAAGCGGAACAACATCAACACGGTGCGCACCGCGCACAGCCCGGCCGACTCGTACTGGTACGCGCTGTGTGACAAGTACGGCATCCTCGTGATCGACGAAGCGAACGTCGAGTCGCACGGCATGGGCTACGGCGCCGAGTCGCTGGCGAAGGACCCGTCGTGGGAGCTGGCGCACCTCGATCGGATGCGCGCCATGATCGAACGCGACAAGAACCACCCGTCGGTGATCATGTGGTCGCTGGGCAACGAGGCGGGCAACGGCGTCAACACGGTGGCGATGCACGAGCTGTCGCACGAGCTGGACCTGTCACGCCCCACGCACTACCACTTCCACCGCGACGGCTACTCCAGCGACGTATTGGGCGGCTACCAAAGCCGATACCAGTCGCCCGAGAAGCTCGAGCAGATCGCCGGCTACGACGATCCCCGGCCGTTCCTGGTCAACGAGTTCGCCCACGCGATGGGCAACAGCGTCGGGGGCTTTCGAGAATACATGGAGGTGTTCAAGAAGCACCCGAACCTCGTGGGCGGCTGCATCTGGGACTGGGTGGACCAGGGCCTGGCCAAGACCGACCCGGCCACGGGCGTGACCTACTGGGCGTACGGCGGCGACTACGGCGACCAGCCCAACAACGGCAACTTCTGCATCAACGGCCTGGTTCAACCCGACCGCAAACCCAACCCGCACCTGCACGAGGTCCGCTACGCGTATCAGCCGATCCAGGCGGAGCTGGTCAGAGTCGATGGGAAACGGGTGACGATCCGCGTGACCAACGAGCATCATTGGCTGAACCTGAAACGCTACGTCGAGCTGCGATGGGAGACGGTCCGTGACGGCGCGGTCGTGAAGGAGGGCACGATGGGTCTGCCATCGATCCCGCCCGGCGAAAAAGGTGAGGTGACGATTGAAGGGCCGATCGCGTTCACGAAGGACGTGCAGGAGGAATGGCACCTGAATCTCAGCTTCGAATTGAAGCAGCGCACGGCGTGGGCGAATCGCGGCCACGCCGTGGCGTGCGAGCAGATTGAAATACATTCCCGACTCGGCAACACGTTCCAACTCCACGGCAAACGCGATCTTTCCGTGACGCATACCGATGACGCAATCGAGGTGTCTAGCGATGTGTACAGCGCACGCGTGGACAAAAAGACGGGACTGTTGACGTCGTACCAGATCGGCGGGCACCAGATGCTGCTGGCGCCCCTGACGCCGAACTTCTGGCGGGCACCGACGGACAACGACCGCGGCTTCAAGATGCCCCAGAAACACGCGATCTGGCGTGACGCGGGGCAGAAGGCGACGCTGACGGGGCTCGAGACCGATCGTGACGACGCGCAGTCTCTCAACGTGACCGCGAGCCTGGAACTGGCCAACGGCGCGGGAACGATGGAGATCGAATACGCGTTTAGAGGGGACGGCGTGGTCTACGTTGACGCCACCTGCAAGCTGCCGGAGGGTCTGCCTTATGCGATGCGGTTCGGGATGCAGACGCGCGTGCCCAAAGAGATGTCGCGGCTGAGCTGGTACGGGCGCGGGCCGCACGAGAACTACATCGACCGCAACCACAGCGCGTTCGTGGGCAACTATCAGATCGATGTCACCCAACCCGATCACCGATACATCCGGCCGCAGGAGTACGGCAACCGAACGGACGTGCGGTGGTTCAATCTGAGCGACGGGGATCAGCGCACGCTTTACGTGACCAGTCGCAAAACGGACTTCCACAGCACGAGTCTCTGGCCACACACGATGGAGGATATGGAAAAGGCGGGTCATCCGCACGAGCTGCCGGAGCGCGACTTCCTCGTGCTCAACATCGATCACAAGCAGACCGGCGTGGGCGGGGACAACAGCTGGGGCAAACAGCCCCGCGAGCCCTACCGGGTCGTCACCGACAGCGAGTATGGCAATCACTTTATCCTCTCGCCCTATTTCCTTGAGCGGCACAAACCCTAGGCGGTTAATGCAAAATCGCCTTTGAGGGGGATAAAAAAGCGGTGATTTTTATGGATACAATGGTATAATTAATGGCCTAATACGAAAGGGCCGCACCCGTGATCCAATCCGCCACCGCGAGAAAGCCGTCGATGCCCAAGATCGATTTCGATCGCGATCCGTTCATCGTGTTCTGGGAGTTGACGCGGAGTTGTGACCTGGTCTGCCGCCACTGCCGTGCGTGTGCGCAGACGCAGCGTCACCCCAACGAGCTGACCACGGCCACGGCGATCGATCTGTTGCGCGACATCCGCCGCTTCGATCACCCGCCCTATGTCGTCGTGACCGGCGGCGACCCGATGAAGCGGGACGATGTGAACCACATCGTTCGCATGGGCACGCACCTGGGGCTGACGATGGGCATGGCGGCCAGCGCCACCCCCCTGCTGACGACCGAGGCGCTGATCCGGCTCAAGGAGGCGGGGCTGCATCGGTTGGCGCTCTCGCTGGACGGCGCCAACGCCGAGACGCACGACGCGTTCCGCGGCATCCCGGGCATCTTCGATCGCACGCTGGCGATCATCAAGGCGGCGCGGTCGATCGACCTGCCGATCCAGGTCAACACGACGGTCGTGCCGGACAACATCGACCAGATCGACCAGATCGCCGATCTGATCGATCCGCTGGATATCGAGCTGTGGAGCGCGTTCTTCCTGGTGCCGGTGGGCCGGGGCGTGTACGAGGGTCGCATCGAGCCGGAGCAGTACGAGGGGGTGTTCGAGCGGTTGTGGCATCACGCGCAAACCAAGTCGTTCGCGGTGAAGACGACCGAGGCGCATCACTACCGCCGATACGTGTTGCAGAACAGCGGCGACCCGCAGATGGGCCGGGCACCGATCGGCATCCGAGACGGGCGGGGTGTGATGTTCATCTCGCACGTGGGCCAGGTGTTCCCCAGCGGCTTCCTGCCGCGCACCGCCGGCGGGTTCCCGGAGAACTCGGTGGTGGAGCTGTATCGCAACGCGCCGATCTTCCGCAAGCTCCGCGACAACTCCCAGCTCGGCGGCAAGTGCGGGTTGTGCGAGTTCAAGAAGGTGTGCGGCGGATCGCGCAGCCGGGCGCTAGCGGTAAACGGCGACTACATGGCCGAGGAGCCGGACTGCCTGTATCAGCCTGTCGCTGCCCACGCGTAACTTTCGTCCGTCGTCACGCTATGATGGGGTGATGACGGAGATTTATCTTGATAGCAACGCGACGACGACGCCCCTGCCCGAGGTGATCGAGGCGGTGACGGCGGCGCTGCGCGACGGCTGGGCGAACCCGTCCAGCGTGCACCGCGGAGGCCAGGCGGTGCGGGGACGGGTGGAACTGGCGCGATCGCGGGTGTGTGAGCTGATCGGTTGCCGCGAGCGTGAGCTGATCTTCACCAGCGGCGCGACCGAGGCGAACAACCTGGCGATCCGGGGATTGATCGAGCTGCGCGGCGAGCGTCGCGTGATTCTGACCACCGCCGTGGAACACGCGGCGGTACGCGAGCCCTGCGAGGCGCTGGAAAGAGAGGGGTACACCGTGGTGCGCCTGCCGATCTCGGTCGACGGTGTGGTGTCGCCGGACGATCTGGCGGCGGCGCTGGAGACGCACGGCGACGGTGTTGCGCTGGCGACGATCGGGTGGGCAAACAACGAGACGGGTGTGATTCAACCGATGGTGGAGTTGGCGGGGCTGTGTCAGCGGGCGGGCGTGCCGCTGCACACCGATGCGACGCAGGCGATCGGGAAGCTGCCGGTGGATGTGGAGGCGGTGGGTGTGGACGTGCTTTCGATGTCGGCCCACAAGTTCCACGGGCCGAAGGGTGTTGGGGCGTTGTATCTGAGGAAGACGCGACGGGTGATGCCGCAGATGCGGGGTGGGCCGCACGAAAGGCAGAGACGCGGTGGGACGGAGAACGTGCCGGGGATCGTGGGGATGGGCGCGGCGGCGGAGGCGGCGCGGCGGTGGTTAGCGGGTGATGGACCCAGCGGGGTTTGCGCGATGCGGGACCGCTTGGAGGCGGCGCTGCTGGCTGCCGAACCGACGGCGGCGGTGAACGGGACCGGCGCGGAGCGTTTGATCAATACGACGAACATCGGGTTTCCGCCGCTGGAGTCGGAGGCGATTTTGGTGATGCTCTCGGAGCGGGGCGTGTACGTCTCGGCGGGGGCCGCGTGCAGCAGCGGGTCCTTGGAGCCGTCGCCGGTGCTTCTGGCGATGGGCGTGCCGGAGCCCGTGGCGCACGGTTCGATCCGGTTGTCGCTGAGCCGATTGAGCACGGACGAGCAGATCGATCGCGCTGTCGAGATCGTCCCTGGCGTGATCGAGAAGCTGCGGGCGTCGATGCCCGCGGTCTAACGGGTATACTCTGGGGCATGGCCAAGACGCTGACGCAATACGTTTGCCGCGCGTGCGGTGCGGTGCACGCCAAGTGGTACGGCAAGTGCCCGGACTGCGGCGAGTGGGACGGGTTGGAAGAGTACCGACAGGACAAGGGCGCCCAGCGCGACCGGCAGCGCGGCCAATCCGCGGTGGAGGTTTCCGCTGATGCGCCGCAGGCCCAGCCGATCGGCGCGGTCAGCGAGCTGGTCGTGCCGCGCATGGCCACGGGCATCGGCGAGCTGGACCGCGTGCTGGGCGGCTCGGACAGCAAACGCGGCTTGGTGCCGGGCAGCGCGGTCTTGCTGGGCGGCGACCCGGGTATCGGTAAATCAACGCTGCTGTTACAGGCGGCGGACAAGCTCGCGGCGACGAATCACCGCGTGCTGTACGTCACCAGCGAGGAGTCGGCCCAGCAGACGCGGCTGCGCGCCAATCGGCTCGGCGCCGAGCAGGACGAGCTGTACGTCCTTGCCGACACGAACCTCTCGCGCATCATCGAACAGGTCCGACAGGTCGATCCCGCGGTGGTGGTGATCGACTCGGTGCAGATGATCTACAAGGGCGACCTGGATGCGGCGCCGGGGACGGTGAGTCAGCTGCGGGCGTGTTGCACGGAGCTGGTGTACCTGGCCAAGGCCGCGGGGGTGGCGGTGATGCTGGTCGGTCACGTGACGAAGGAGGGTCAGCTGGCCGGGCCGCGGCTGCTGGAACACCTGGTGGACTGCGTGCTGTATTTCGAGGGCGATCGTTTTCACAGCCATCGGCTCGTGCGGGCGATCAAGAACCGCTTCGGCACGACGCAGGAGGTCGGGCTGTTTGAGATGAGCGAGTCGGGGCTGAGCGAGGTGACCGATCCGTCGGGGATTTTGGCGGCGGAGTACTCGAACAACGGCAGGCACGCGGGGAGCGTGATCTGCCCGGTGATGCAGGGCACGCGGTGCTTATTGGTGGAGGTGCAATCGCTGACAGCGACGGGCTTCCTCGGGTCGGCCAAGCGGCGGACCAGCGGGGTGGACGCGAACCGGTTGGCGATGCTGATCGCGGTGCTGGAGAAGCGCGGGGGCTTGCGGCTGGCGGACCAGGACGTGTTCGTGAGTGTGATTGGCGGGATGAAGGTGGTCGAGCCGGCCGCGGACGCGGCGACGGCGCTGGCGATCGCGGGGGCGCACCTGGATCGGAACCTGCCGGACGGGTGGTGTGCGATCGGCGAGGTGGGTCTGGGGGGTGAGCTGCGCGGCGTGCAGCAGATCGAGCTGCGGTTGCGCGAGGCGGCGCGGCTGGGTTTTGGTCACGTGATCACCCCCCCGCTGTCGAAGGGCGTGCGCGTGCCCAGCGGTTGTGAGCCGCACACGGCCAAGACGATCGGTCAGGCGATGGAGATGCTGAATTGATCCTCAACTCATCGAATACATTCTGGGGCGCGGAAGACTGGGTGATGAGCGTTGTGATGTTCGCGGTGGAAATCACCGTGATCGGCTTGCTTCTCGGCTGTGCCACACCGGGTCGCACGGTCGTGGGCACGCTGTGTCGCGTGTTCGGCGCTGCGGCCACCGCGATCGGGGTGTACGGGGGTATCGGGTTTTACATCATGTTCGGCAGTTGGCCCTGGCCTGTGGAGAGCGGCGATGACTTATTGTCATCGACCATGGTGGTTGATGCGGGCATATGGAAGGTGGACCTGTGGTATCAGTGCGTGTTCGCCGCGTGGGTGAGCGTGATCATGGTGTGCGGCCATCACGGGCGCAACAGCCGACTGACGGAACTGATGAGTTGGCTGATCGTGCCGGCGCTGGTGTACCCGGTGGTGGGAGGCTGGAAGTGGGGAGGCGGCTGGCTGGAGTTGGCGGGTTTCTACGACTTCGCGGGCGGCACGCTGATCTATTGTCTCGGCGGGTGTGTGGGGCTGGGTTTGTTGTTGGCCGGCGCCCTCAACGGCAAGCGCGGCGTGATGGAGAGCGAAGCGGTGCCCGGCACCCGCGTGCTGACTGCATTATCGATGTCGACTTGGATGGCGCTGTACTTGTTTAACTTTGCGCGGGGCCTGATCGCCGACCTGCGTGGCGAGATCGAGCCGAACTCGCTGCGGGTGGTGTTCAGCGTGAGTATCGTGATCGGTATCGGAGCGGGTGTGGGTTTTTTAATCTCCATGCTGGATAGCCATCGCATGCAAATTCGCCTGTTTGTGTGCGGTTGCATCGCGGCGCTTGCAAGCGTGGCGTCGGGTGTCGATCAGATGACAATCACGGAATCCGGTGTGACCGCGGCGATCGCGGCCGTGTTGACGTGCGTGGGCATCGTGCTGATAGATCGCATCAACATGATGCGCGCGGGGTGGTTTGCGATGGCGTGCGTGATCGGTGGCGCGGTGGGCACACTCGCCACAGCGCTGGTCATCGATCCGCAGATGCTGATGTCCGACGGTTCTTCGCAGAATCCATGGCTGGCACAGGCCATGGGAGTGGGCGCGATCGGCGGGATGGGTTTTCTGTCTGCGCTGATGATCGGTTTGATCGGCAACCTGGTCGTACATCGACGGGCTGCAGATGATCATCCCGTGTCGTGACGTACTGCTACAAAAGATAGCGAGGCAAAGGGAACGCGACCTGAATCAGGTGTTGTCGGCGTCGGCGTTGTCGCCGAACAGGGCGCGACCGATGCGGACGACGTTGGCGCCACACTCGATGGCAACCTCGTAGTCGCTGGACATGCCCATGGACAGAACGCGGAAGTCCTGCCCGTAACTGCCGGATTCCAACATCTCGTTGAAGAGTTCCGAGGTGCGGGTGAAGGTGGGTCGCGCGTCTTCGGGGTTGTCGAAGCGCGGCGCCATGGTCATCAGGCCGCGGAGGCGGAGGTTGAACATGGTGTCCATCTGGTCGGCGAGGTGGGCGGCGGCGGCGGGCGCGACGCCCCCCTTGGCCTTCTCACCGGCGGCGTTGATCTGGATCAGCACCTCGATCTCGCGGTCCTGTCGGTTGGCCTGGGCCTGGAGCTCTTCGGCGAGGCGCAGGGAGTCGACGCTGTGGATGAGCTTGACCAGCGGGAGCAGGGGCTTGACCTTGTTGCGCTGGAGGTGGCCGACCATGTGCCAGCGGACCTGCTGGGGGACCTTGCTGGGCCGGGGGGAGGGGATCTCGTGGTGGCGGGCGATGAACTCCTCGGCCATGGCGACGCGCTGGGTGAACTGTTGCACACGGCACTCG
>JANQJT010000077.1 GCA_028281485.1 Phycisphaeraceae bacterium | reverse complement strand
ACGATCCACCGAGCAGATCGCCCGGCGGCTGATCGCGCGCGGTCACGACGTTTCTCTGCTCACCAGCCGAACCTTCGAGGGCACGCCGCCCCAGGGCCTGCGCGTTATCGCCTCTGACCTACATCGCACGAGTACGGCGCATGGCCTGAACGGGTTTCGCAAGTGGGTCGAGGCCCAGCTCGACGATTACGACGTCAGCCTCTCGGTCACCACGGCCGTGGCCGCGAGCGTCGTCCTGCTGCACGGCGGGACCGTGGCCGAGACGCTCATCCGTAACGCCTCACGGCGCAGCGGCTCGCTCAACCGCGCGATCCAGAACCTCATCGTCAGACTCAGCCCCAAGAAACGCGCGATGCTACGTGCCGAAACGGAAACCTACGCCCACCGACGCGTCAGGGCCATCGTCTCAATCAGCGGCTACGTCACCAGGCAGCTCAAGCAGCATTTCAATACACCCGACGAAAAAATCGCCTTCATCCCCAACGTCTCCCCGATGACGCCGCCCGATGCAGACGAGATCGCTTCGCTGCGCCGCAGCACACGCGACGCTTGGGAACTCGGTGACGGCGACGTGGCGTTCCTGTTTTCAGCGATGAACCCGGGGCTGAAGGGATTGGATGAGTTGGTCCGTGCCATGCCGGCCGTGCTGGAGCGTTGCCCCAACGCCCGGTGGCTGCTGACCGGCAGGCAGAACAAGTCCCACCGCAAGCTCGCGGGGAAGCTCGGCGTCGATCACGCCATCCGATGGGTCGGTTCGACGACGGACATGCAATCGTTCTACGCCGCGACCGACGTGACCGTGCTGCCGACGTGGTACGACCCGGCCAGCAACGTCGTGCTCGAGTCGCTCCGCTTCGGCGTGCCCGCGATCAGCACCGGTTTCAATGGCGCCAGCCAGTGGATCCTCGACCCCCGGCATGGGGTTGAAACAAATCCCGCCGCCGACGCGATCGCCGGTCGCGTGATCGACACGCCGCGTGACACCGAGGCGCTGGCCAGGACGATGATCGAGCTGTGTGACGACCAGACGCGCACCACGTGCGCCACGGCTGCGCGACAGCTCAACGCAGAGTTGGACATGGATCACCACGTCGCGGCACTGGAAAGCCTGCTCCTGAAGGTCGCCGATCAGTCGGACTCGACCTCGATCGCCTGATCGCCCTCGTATCGGTAGAGCTTGCCTTCGGTTTCCTGCTGCTTGGCCAGCTTGTGAGCCCCGTCGCAGTACGGGGGGTTCTTGCTGAGCCCGCACATGCAGATCCAGACGCTTTTTTCGCAGGGCGGGACCTCCACGGGGCCGGTCTGATCGTGTTCGATTAATCGGGCCATGGGCTGCTCGCTTTCGGGTTCGAGGTGCGTTATCCTGTTTAAATCTAGGGGCCTACGAGAGACCGATCAAGCAAGGAGTGACCCCATGATGATCGTTCGATACGCGCGTCGGTTGGCGGTGGTGGGTGTGTTGTTATTCGTCGCGATCGGCCCGGCCGGCTGCGACAAGGTCCGGGCTGACAAGGACTTGATCGAGGTGCCCAACACCGGTCGCACGTTCGACTCGGCTGAAACCCGCAGTCGCCAGGAGCTGGCGGCGCTGGGTGTGGATTACTCGACTCAGATCGTCGTGCCCGGCGCCACCGAACACGGCGCCAGCGCCGTGACCGTGTCGGCCTGGGTGCTCGATCCGGCTCCGCACGCTAGCGGCCTGCCCGCTCAGCCGTCCGCCACGATCTTCCTGATCCACGACCGCTTCGGTGACAAGTCCGACATGCTCGAGCACGCCCGGGCGCTGGCCGACTCCGGCTACCGCGTGATCCTCACCGACAGCCGGGGCCACGGCCACACCCACGGCCAATGGGCCACCTACGGCCTGGCCGAGTCGATCGACATGAAAAACGTCCTCACCCACCTGGCACACCAGGGCCAGATCGTCGGTGAGGTCGGCGTGTACGGCCGATCCTACGGCGGCGCGACCGCGCTGCACTGGGCCGCGGCCGACAAACGCATCCGCGCGGTCATCTGCGTGTCCACGTTCACCAGCGTGCGCAACACGATGGAAGAGCAGAAGTACAAGCTGTTGCAGAAGCTCGACCAGCTCCTCCGCAAGCCCAGCAACGATGCGGTCCTTCACGAGACCGGTCGTCACGCCGGCTTCGATCCCTACCGGGCGGACAACGTCGAGCAGATCCAGCGCGTCACCGTGCCCGTCCTGCTGATCCACGGCGCCGAGGACGACCGCTACCCGCTGGAGCACGGCCGGGCGCTGGCCGAGTCGACCGATGCCCCGTTCAAGATGATCACGATCCCCGAAGCCGACGAAGATTCGATCTACGAAGACCACGCCGAGGAGCTTCGCACCGTCTCGGGCATCTGGTTCACCCGCTGGCTGACCGACCAGGGCATGCTGGTCGAGAACTGATCGGTTCACACCTCATTGAACACTCCAGCGCCCCGCCGATGTGGTGGGGCGTTGTCGTAACCCGCCCGGCCGAAACCCTGATATAATCCGAACATGACCGATCTCTTCGCCGAACGACGCGAGCAGATGCTCTCCGCCGCGCGCCCGCTGGCCGCGGCGATGCGCCCGCGCACGCTCGAAGAGTTCGTCGGACAGGAGCAGTTCCTCGGTCCCGGCAAGCTGCTGCGTCGCATGCTCGAAGCCGACCGCATGACCTCTGTCATCTTCTTCGGCCCGCCCGGCACGGGGAAGACCACCCTCGCCGAGATCATCGCCCGACACACGCACCGCTACTTCGAGCGCTCCAACGCGACGACGATCGGCGTGAAAGAGGTCCGCCGCATCCTCGAACAGGCCACCGACCGACTCACCGCCACGCAGCGCAAGACCATCCTGTTCCTCGACGAGATCCACCGATTCAACCGCGCCCAGCAGGACGTGCTCCTGCGCGACGTGGAACGCGGCACGATCACGCTCATCGGCGCCACCACCGAGAACCCGTTCTTCTCGGTCAACAGCGCGCTGATCAGCCGATCGCAGGTGTTTCAATTCCAGCCGCTCGAAGAAACGGATGTGGCGGGGCTGATCCGTCGGGCCGTGGGAGACGACGAACGCGGCTACGGCAAGCTGAACATCACCATCAGCGACGAGGCGATCGACCACTGGGCGGTGATGAGCGACGGCGACGCCCGCCGCGCACTCAGCGCCCTGGAGATCGCCGTGCTCTCCGGCGGCAGTGAAGACGAGACGAAACCGGACCGTCCCATCGTGATCGACCTGGACGTCGCCCAGCAGTCCATCCAGCGCAAGGCGCTGGTCTACGACGGCACGGGCGACGAGCACTACGACGTGATCAGCGCGTTCATCAAGTCGATGCGCGGCAGCGACCCCGACGCGGCGATCTATTGGCTGGCCCGCATGCTCGTCGCCGGCGAGGACCCGATGTTCATCGCCCGCCGCATCGCCATCCTCGCCAGCGAGGACATCGGCAACGCCGACCCCCGCGCCCTCAGCGTCGCCCAGGCCGCCTACGACATCACCCAGCGGATCGGCACGCCCGAGTGCCAGCTCACCCTCGCCCACGCCACGCTGTACATGGCCACCGCGCCAAAATCCAACGCGGCGACGCGCGCGATCGGCGCGGCGATGAAAGACGTCCGCGAGGGCCGCACCGTCCCCGTGCCCAAGCACCTGCGCGACGGGCACTACGCCGGCGCCGAGCAACTCGGTCACGTCGGCTACCGGTACGCGCACAACGGCGAGAAGGGGTGGGTCGAGCAGGAGTACCTCGGCGTCGACAAGACCTACTACGAGCCGACCGAGCGCGGCTACGAGCAGCGTATCCGACAGTTCATGGCCTGGCTGAAGGACCGCCCGACGCCGACCGAATCGCCGGCGAGCAAATAGCCGGACCAATAGTGTGGACGACCGGGCCGGGCAGACGAATAGATTAGATGGCACCATGAGCGAAGCGACACACGACAACAAGAAGGCGCTGCGCAACGAACTGCGTCAGAGGCTGCGGCGGATCGGCGAAGACGAATTGGCCGAGCGGTCGCACGCCGCGGCGCAGCGGCTGTTCGACGAGCCGGTCTTCGACCGCGCCCGCGTGGTCATGATCTTCCTGTCGATGCCCAACGAGATCGACACGCGGCCGATCGCGTTGCGCTGCTGGCAGCGGCAGAAGACCGTCACCGCCCCGCTGGTCCACTTCGAGCAGCGGCACATGATCCCCGTCGTGATCCGCAGCCTCAACGACCCGATGGACACCGACGAGCGCGGCCTGTCCAACCCCGTCGAAGGCGGGCCCATGCCGATCGAGGACATCGACCTGCTGATCGTGCCGGGTCTGGGATTCGACCCGCAGGGCCACCGCATCGGGCGCGGGGCGGGCTTCTACGACCGCTTCCTCAGCCAGCCGGGCTTTCGAGCGACGACATTCGGATTGTCCTTCGATGAGCAGGTGGTCGACACCGTGCCGACGCAAGCCCACGACGTGCCATTGGATGGATTGATCACCGACAGGCGGACGCTCCGCTTCTCGGCTATACATAAGGGATCGTGAACATAACGCATCACACCGCGTCTAATCGATCGCAGGCCGACGACGAACGAACGCGGAGGAGTCATCGCTGATGGTGTTGGACAGTCAAATGGGTCGCGCCGGATCGGGGCGCATGTACATGAGCTCGCGTCGCAGGCGACCGAGCTTCCGTCTGCTGGGCGCTGTGGCCGTGGTCGTCGCGGTCGTGATCGTCTGCATCATGATGACCGGCGGCGGCGACGACGACGAAAACCCGGGCAACAACGAGCAGGCCCAGGGCAACACCCCCGGTCTGCCGACAGCCGGCGACCCGGCCATGACGCCGATCCCCCCCGCCGACGTATCCCCCTCCGAACCGACCGTCGAACCGGCCGAGACGACGCCCCCGCCCACTCACACACCACCGCCCGTCACGCACACCCCGCCGCCCGAACCCGAACCGGTCACGCCACCGGTTCAGACCCACACCAGCGACGGCGCCGCGGCCCGCGACATCGCCACCGCCCGATCGCTGGTCCAACAGAAGCGCCTCGTCGAGGCCCGAGCCGTGCTCAACCAGGTCCTCGCCTCTGACATCTCGCTGCGCACCGCCGACCAGGTCCGCCGTGAGCTGGGCAACATCAATCAGCAGCTGGTCTTCTCCCCGATGATCGACAAGACCGACCCGTTCACCTCCGAGTACATCATCAAGCGGGGCGACTACCTCGGCACGATCGCGCCGAAGTACAACGTGCCGTGGAAGTTCCTGCAGGACATCAACCGCATCCCCAAGCCCGAGAACATCCGCGGCGGTCAGCGGTTGAAGGTGATCCGCGGGCCGTTCCACCTGGTCGTCGACAAGTCCGACTTCCGCGCGGACCTGTACCTGGGCTCGGGCAACAGCCGCGTGTTCGTCCGCAGCTACGCCGTGGGGCTGGGCGAATACGACTCCACGCCCATCGGCCGCTTCGTCGTCCGCAAGCACTCGAAGCTGGAAGACCCCGAGTGGGTCAACCCGCGGACACGCGAGCGTTTCCACGCCAGCGACCCGGCCAACCCGATCGGTGAACACTGGATCGGCCTGCGCGGCATCGACGCGAACACCCGCGAGCTATCGGGTTACGGCCTGCACGGCACGATCGAGCCGGACTCGATCGGCAAGCAGGCCTCGATGGGATGCGTGCGTTTCCGCGCCGCGGACATCGCGCAGGTCTTCACGATGCTGTCGGAAGAAAAATCGACGGTGACGATCGTGCCGTAACCGCGCGACGATTCAAACGCGCGCGCATCAACACAAACAGCCAAACGGTTCGGTTCACACAAGATGAATCGGCCGTTTTTTCATGATCTCAAAAACACCGTTTCTTACGCGTTGCCTAACTGAAAAGCGCCGGATGTTTGGATATATTTCTTCGCAAGTCAGCAGGCGCTAGAGAGAAGGGGCAGTGAATCGCACGATTCATCATCCGTTTACCTACTTGACACCCCGCCGCTGGCTTTTTCTTCGAACCCCCCGGTCAGGCCGTGCATCATCCCATCTGCGGGTGCGCGGTCTATTTATTGCGCGCGGTTATAATGCCCCTTTCAGGAGCCCACACCATGCCCAATCAGCAATACGACCTGACCGGCAAACGCGCCGTGGTCACCGGCGCCAGCCGCGGGATCGGCCTGCACATCGCCCGCACCCTCCACGAAGCGGGATGTGAACTGGTCATCACGGGGCGCTCGGCCGACACGCTGCAACAAGCCGCCCAACACATCGGGCCCCGCACCCACACGGTCGTGTGCGATCAGTCCGATCCGCAGGCGATTAGCGATCTCACCGACGCAGTCGACAAACACCTCGGCGGTGTTGACATCCTCGTGGCCAATGCCGGCGGCGGCTGGGGCGGCGGCAAGCACGTGACCGACCTGCCCTACGAGGACTGGCGTCGAACCATCGACATCAATCTCAACGGCACGTTCCTGATCTGCCAGGCCCTGCTGCCCGATATGATCAGCCAACAGCGCGGCGACATCTTTATCATCAGTTCGATGTCCGGCAAACGGGGGGATCCCGGCAGCGCCGCCTACAACGCCAGCAAGTTCGGCCTGCAGGGCTTTGCCCAGGCGATGACTCAGGAGGTGCGCCGCTCCAACATCCGCGTGATGGTGCTCAACCCTTCGTCGGTCAATACCGAGATCGAAGACTCCGCCCTCACCGATGGCCCCGGGCAATATCTACACGCCGCGGACCTGGCGCAGCTCGTGGTCGATCTGGCACGACTGCCCGGTCGCACGCTCGTGCGCGACATGGATATCTGGGGAACCAATCCGTTCTAAGCGCGGTCACGCGTCCTCGGTCAGCCGCTTCTTCTCTTCGCCCTTGAGCAGCTCGTGCGCCTCACGCAGCATCGCCACGACGCGGTCGGCGCCGAGCGGGTGGTCGGCGACGGTTTGCCTCAGCGCGGCTTCCACGCCGTCTTCGTCGAGCGGCGCAGCGGGCTGACCGGGAAACCAGTGGCCGCCGTTGCCCAGCAGGTTGTAGCGCATCTTGCCGTACTCGACCATGTCGTAGGCCCGGGCCAGTTGCAGCAACCAGAGGATGACGGGGATGTTGATCTCGCCGGGTGTCCGGTGATGCTCCGGCAGGTCGGCGTGGTAGGGATCGAGGATCGGCTCGGGCGTGACGCTGCGCCAGGCCGACGCCATCTGCTCGGCGATCGGCGCGACCACCTCGCCGGCCCGATCGAGATACTCCAGCGTATCGAGGTGTTCGTCGAAGTCGCTGGGACGGGCGGCGCCGATGCTGAGCGTGTGGACCTCCGGGCGGGCGAGGCAGAACAGGTCGTTGAAGGTCATCGGGTGCAGCGGCTGGGTCAGCCCGGTGAGCTTGGGCGAGGGCTTGTAGAGCATGCCGCCCTTGTCGGACGGGCTGATGATGAACACGCCCATGTCGCGCTGCGTGGCCAGCTCGATGGCCGGCCAGTTCCGCTGGAAGATGTAGTACCAGTGGAGGTTGACGTAGTCGAAGCCGGCACCGGTCTCGGCTTGGCCGTGGGCGATGGCCCGGCAGATGACGTCGGTCGGGCCGTGGGTGGAGAAGCCGATGAATCGGGCCAGGCCCGCTTCGCGGATTTTCTGACAGGCGTCGAAACAACCGCCCGGTTTTACCGACATCTCTAGGGTAGCCGCGTCGTTGATGCCGTGGATGGCCAGCAGGTCGACGCGGTCGATCCGGAGCCGCTCGAGCGATTCGTGGAACTGCTCGGTGAAGACGGCCGGGTCCTCGTTGGGCCCGATCTTGGTCTGGATGATCGTGCGATCGCGGTCGAGCCTGGGCAGGACCAGGCCGAGCTGACGCTCGCTGGGCCCGTAGCCGCGGGCTGTTTCGATATGGTTAATACCACACTCAATGGCGCGGTGGATGGTGGCTTCGAGGTTTTCCTGAATTTCGGACGGGATCTCGTCGAGCGGCTTATCTTTCCAGCCGTCCTGATACCGCATGCCGCCACAGGACAGCACGGGCATCTGAAGACCGGTTCTGCCGAACCGCCGGGTGACCATCGTGGGGGTCGCTGGGCTCATGTGGGACACAATAGCGGGCAGATATGCAGCGGACCAGAAGCGGAATCGCAAATCCGCGTGTTTGCGGCGTTGTATAAAGGATAGCGCGTTTGACAAGCACGCGTGGACAATCGTACGTTGCCTGTGACTTATCATCCGGGCTCGTTGCGTCGGCAACACGCGATGATGAACTTCTGGAGCCGGAAGGACAGACATTGAACAGGCGACGAATCACTCTCGCGGTCCTGGCGACACTGACGGTGGGGTTATCCGTCTCAGCCGACTCTTTTGAGGGTTGGCAGGCGATGCGCGTGATCGAACAGGAGGGCCGACCCACACGCGGGCGGGTGGCCGACCTGGACGGTGACGGACGGGAAGAACTGATCCTCGTCAACTCACGACACAGTCGGCTGGACATCTACCGATACCTCAGCCCCGATCAGCGGGAGGCCCCGCCGACCGCCGATCCGGATCGCCCCAACGAGCTACCCACCGCGATCGATTTCGAGCGAGAAGAAGTCGTGCTCGATCGGATCCCGGCGGACGTGATGGTGCACGACGTCGACGGCGACGGCCGTGCGGACCTGCTCGTGTTGGAGGCGCAGCCTCGCCGGCTGACGCTCTACCAGCGCGGCGATGACGACAAGTACGAAGAACAAACCTACTGGGACCTGCTGCCCGCCAAGTACAGCGGCGTCGACCGTCTGCTTCATGTCTCACCGATCGCCTCCGATCAGCCGACGGTGATGATCAGTTGTGACACGGGTTTTCAGCTGGTCGAGTTGAAGAAAGACGCGCGTGCGACGTGGCTGAGCCCGCGCGAGCGCAGCGGACGACGCAACTGGTGGATCGCCGACCTCGACCGCGACGGCGACCACGACCTGCTGGAGTGGACACGCCGCGACGGCAACACGATCCGCTGGTACGAGAACACGGGGCAGGCGCTGCTGCCCGCGCAGGGATTGTCGGACGATCAGGCCGACTTTG